>WQVW01000099.1 GCA_009785655.1 Oscillospiraceae bacterium
GAACCGCCGGGCTGGGCGATGTACTCAACGCCGGATTTATGCGCACGGTCGATATTGTCGCTGAACGGGAAGAACGCGTCACTGCCGAGCGACACGCCGGAGGCGGTTTTCAGCCAGTCTATGCGTTCTTCGCGGGAGAGTTCCGGCGGTTTTTCGGTGAAAACAGATTCCCACGCGCCGTCGCGTAAGATGTCGTCGCAGTCGTCTGAGATGTACAAGTCAATTGTATTGTTCCGTTCGGGACGGCGTATGCCGGGTTTGAATGGCAGATTCAGCACTTTCGGATGCTGGCGCAGATACCAGTTGTCCGCCTTAGCACCGGCGAGCCTGGTGCAGTGAATTCTACTCTGCTGACCTGCGCCGACGCCGATAGCTTGTCCGCCCTTGGCATAGCAGACAGAATTCGACTGTGTGTATTTCAACGTGATAAGCGCGATGAGCAGATCAAGCCTTGCCGAATCCGGCAGGGTCTTTTGCTTTGTGACGATATTCGTCAACAGCTCCGCATCGATCTTTAAATCATTGCGGCCTTGTTCAAATGTGATGCCATAGACATCCTTGCGCTCAGCGGTGCGCGGGATGTAGTCTGGATCGATTTTTACAATGTTATAACCGCCTTTGCGTTTGGTGCGCAATATCTCAAAGGCAGCATCGGTGTATCCGGGGGCGATCACGCCGTCGGACATTTCCAGCAGCAGCAATTTTGCCGTTTCCTCGTCGCAGATATCGGACAGAGCCGCCCAGTCGCCGTAGGAACTGACGGGATCCGCCCCGCGCGCCCTGATATATGCCGCTGCCAATGGGGAAAGCTCTGTGTCTTCCGCGAAGAACATTTTCCGTTCGATATCATTCAGTGGAAGGCCTACAGCGGCGCCGGCGGGGGAGACGTGTTTGAATGACGCGGCCGCAGGCAATCCTGTTGCCTCGCGCAGTTCACGCGCCAGTTGATAGCCATTCAGCGCGTCAAGAAAGTTGATATATCCCGGTTTGCCGTTTAAAACCTCTACAGGGAGATTGCCGGAATCCATAAAAATCCGCGATGGCTTCTGGTTTGGGTTACAGCCGTATTTTAGCTCTAGTTCGTTCATTCGGACGCTCCGTTCTTGTTGATGATGATATCGGACGATTCGCCGGTTGCGACGACCGTTTCGCGGACGTAGAGAGACAGCTTATTATCGTTATTCAACGCATCCCAGACACCATGGGCGAAACGCTGAAGATCGCCGGATATTTTCACAGCGACTGGCTCACCCGCGAATGACGGGGGCGGGTTACCGTCCGTCTGATATGTTGAAATAAAATGCCCAAGTCCCGGAATCGGTGCTGAATACTCAAAGAAAGAGCGCACACAGCAAGCGGGATTGCTATCCGCGCTTTTTAGAATTGAGAGTTTATAACTTCCGTTACTCTCAATAAGGCCGGATACCCGCGGCGTGTATATCGGCGGATCAGGCTCGAATTCACGCGTTAACAGTGCGTCGCGGAAATCTTGTCCGTTTAACAAGAAATCGCGTATGGTGTCGGTCTGGTCGCCGTTGGTGACGATGGTTCTGCCATCCAGAACGCGTACTGGATTATAGATCACGAGGCTGGGATCAGTCAGTTTTGCCGGGTCGAATGCCTTGGTGCGGATTCCGTCGTCTGTCCGTTCAAAGACACGGTTGCGGCTGTTTTCACTTCTGCCCATGATAAAATAGACAGCAATAGAGCGATAACCATCCTCACTCATGCCGAGGGCGATGCCACGCCCGGGATAGGGGTTGTGGCGCAAGTGTTCAACAAGGTCATTCATCGGTTTCCGCTGCCTCCTTAATATGTACTATCCGCCCATCGACCTCCAGCCGGCCTTCACAGAAAAGCGATATCGCGCGGGGGAGGATTTCCCACTCGGCTTCTTCCATCACGCGGCGCTGGAGGGTATTGGGTGTGTCATCTTCCAAGACGGATATGGCCTTTTGCAATATAATCGGCCCGTCGTCGGCGATTTCCGTTGCGAAATGGGCGGTGGCACCGGTAACTTTCACGCCGTGCGCTAAAACCGCCTCATGTGTCCGTAGGCCGTAGTATCCAAGCCCGCAGAAAGACGGAATCAACGAAGGGTGGATATTGATAACTCTGTTGCGGTACGCCTCTATAAACGGAGGCGCCAGTATAAAATTAAAACCGGCATATACAGCCAGATCGATTTCAAGATCCTGCAATTTCTCCAACAATGCCTTTGTGAATGTTTCGCGGTTCGGGAACAAAGACCTGTCCACCACGTATGAGGGAATGTCGGCGTGTTGCGCGCGCTCAAGCGCGTATGCTTCAGGGTTCGATGAAATGACGGCGGCCAGCGCACAATTTTTTATTTCGCCGAATAAATGCGCGTCAATAATCGCTTGTAAATTGGTTCCGCCGCCTGAGACTAAAATAGCTGTTTTTACCATGTCAGATCAATTCCTTTATCCCCGTTTTCGCACTGGCCGATGATGATAGGCGTTTCGCCGTGCTCCCGGAACGCGGACATGATATGGTCAGCGTCATCACCGGAGACGGCCATCACCATGCCGATACCCATGTTGAACGTATTATACATATCGCGTGCGGGGACATCGCCTTTTGCCGCGATGATATCAAAAATCGGCTTTGGGGGGAATTTAGACGCATCAACGTGCGCACGGATGCCTTCTGGCAGCATACGCGGGACGTTTTCATAAAGCCCGCCGCCTGTGATACTGCTGATGCCTTTGATGCTTTTCCCGCATTGCCGGATCGCGGACAACAGCGGTTTTGCATAGATTTTTGTGGGACGGAGCAGTTCCTCGCCCAGCGTGCAGCCGAGATCCGGCATATGTACACCGAGATTTGTCAGTTCATTGTGAAAAACCTTCCTGACAAGTGAGAATCCGTTTGAGTGCAAGCCGGAAGATTCAAGGCCGATGATCATATCGCCTGCTTTGATTGACTTACCGTCCACGATATTATCAAAATCAACGACACCGACGGAAAAGCCCGCGATATCGTAGTCGTCTTCGGGCATCATGTCCGGGTGTTCGGCCATTTCGCCGCCGATTAAAGCGCAGCCTGCCTGGCGGCATCCATCGGCGACGCCCGCGACGATGCTTTCCATGCGGGAGGGCACATTTTTGCCGGTCGCGATATAGTCCAGAAAAAACAGCGGTTCCGCGCCGGAGCAGATGATATCGTTCACACACATCGCCACGCAGTCAATGCCGATCGTATCGTGTTTATCCATGATCAGCGCGATTTTGAGCTTCGTACCCACACCGTCGGTACCGGAAACGAACACCGGGCGTTTCATCCCGCGTAAATCCGGCTCGAACAATCCGCCGAATCCGCCGAATCCGCCGAGTACGCCGGGACGATTGGTACTCTGTATATGCGGTTTTATCCGCTCTACAGCGTCATATCCGGCAGTAATGTCCACGCCGGCCTCGGCATAAAAATCTGATTTGGAATTTTGCATGTAACTTAAAACCCCTTTCAGCAACCTATATAAAAAGTAATTTTTAACACTTAGCTAGTATATCATAGCCACCGCACTGTTGTAAACATGCGGCGAATGTGTTAATCTATAAATATTGGGAGGGTCAGATCATGCCAAATCGTTATATATGTGAAATTACCGCCAGTGAGCGGATGACGGATACCGCGTTTGCGATGACTGTAAACTGCGGAGAACTCGCGGGTGAAGTCCATCCGGGGCAATTCATCCATATCAAATGCGGCGAAGAACGGCTGCTGCGCCGCCCGATCAGCATCTGTCGCGCCGATGCTGATACGCTGGAGTTTGTTTTTGAAATTAAGGGTGAGGGTACACGCTGGCTTGCAGAACGCAAGCCGGGTGATAGGCTGGATATCTTGGGTCCGTTAGGCAACGGTTTTGCCTTACCAGAAAGCGGCAATATCATCGCCATTAGCGGCGGGATCGGCGTCCCGCCGATGCTATTCGCCGCGCAATCGGCAACGGGCGGGGTGACTGCCTTACTTGGATTCCGCGATGATGACAAGGTGATACTCACACAGGCGTTTGCGGAAGTCTGTGACACCGTTCGTGTGATTACAGATGATAAAGGCTATGTTACCGACTTGCTTGAAGAAGAACTGAATAACGGTGCGCACAGCGCGGTAATCGCTTGCGGGCCGCGTGCCATGCTGAAAGCTGTCGCGGAGATTTGCAAGCGGCATAACGTACCGTGCCAGGTATCGCTGGAAGAACGCATGGGCTGCGGAGTCGGTGCGTGCCTCGTCTGCGCATGTGCGACGCAGATTGACGGGAAAGATCACATGCGCCGCGTCTGCAAAGACGGGCCGGTATTCAATGCAGCGGAGGTGGTCTGGTAATGGTAGACATGAGAATAAACTTCGCCGGGGTGGAGTTTAAGAATCCGATAGTCACGGCTTCCGGCACGTTCGGATTCGGCAGGGAATACGGCGAGTATTACGACCTTACAAAACTCGGCGGGATCTGTGTCAAAGGGCTGACGGTGACAGAACGGCTTGGTAATATGCCGCCGAGGATTGCCGAGACTCCAGCCGGAATGCTAAACAGTGTCGGCCTGCAAAACCCGGGAGTGGATGCGTTTATTAGGGATGAATTGCCGTTTCTGAAAAGTCTGGATACCGTGATTATCGCGAACATATCAGGCAACACGGTGGACGAATATGCCGAAATGGCCGAAAAGTTATCAAACGCCGACGGGGTTGATATGCTGGAGGTAAACGTATCTTGCCCAAATGTAAAAGCCGGCGGAATGCAGTTCGGCACAACCACGGACGGAGTGTCTGCCGTGACGGCGGCGGTGAAAAAATATTCCAAAGTGCCGGTGATGGTCAAACTCTCCCCGAATGTCACCGATATCGCTGAAATCGCACGTGCGGCGGAAGGTGAGGGCGCGGACGCTGTGTCGCTGATTAACACGCTGTTGGCGATGCGGATAGATACGCAAACGCGCCGTCCGGTTCTGCATAACAATATGGGCGGATTATCGGGTGCTGCCGTATTCCCGGTCGCTGTCAGGATGGTTTGGCAAGTGGCGTCGGCAGTAAAAATCCCGGTCTTAGGCATGGGCGGCGTGATGGACGGAGATAACGCCGCGGAGATGATGCTGGCAGGGGCAAGTCTCATCGGCGTCGGCACGGCCAATATTGTTGATCCTTACGCGCCGCTTACTGTGATTGATGCGCTGGGGGAATACCTCGCGCACAACGGAATTCATTCCGCGAAAGAGATTGTTGGAGAGGTAATTTTGAATTGACACGGATACTTTTAATCAGACATGCCGAGGCGGAAGGCAACCTCCACCGTCTCGCCCATGGGCATTTTGACGGCAAAATTACGGAGCACGGATATCGGCAAATTGAACTGCTTATACAGCGTCTTGAGAAAGCGAATCTGGCAGCGGTGTATGCTAGCAATCTCACAAGAGCCAAAACAACTGCTGCCGCGATTTGTGATGCGTATGGGCTGGCACTCTGCGCGATGGAACGTTTGCGTGAGGTCAGCATCGGCGAGTGGGAAGGGCTCTCCTGGAAAGAGATAGAGGAAAGATGGCCGGAGCAGCTGGGGTATTTCTTATCCGACCCCGCGAAATGGCGCATAGAAGGCAGCGAGAGTCACTTTGACCTACAGGCTCGCATTACCGGATGCATAAAGGATATTGCCAAAGCGCACGATGGCGAAACGGTTGCGATCATATGCCACGGGATAGCGATACGCGCATTTGTCAGCGGCCTTATGGGGTATCCGTCAGATGAGATTACAAAAGTCCCCCGTTGTGACAATACAGCAGTCACGATGATGGTTTTTGAAAACGAGGAATTAAAATTGGAATATTACGGCGATAATTCGCACTTGAATAATGAACACAGTTGATTTTTTGCCCGTCTCACGCGAGGATATGCTCGCGCGGGATTGGTATTACTATGATTTCTTGCTGATAACGGGTGACGCGTATATCGATCATCCGAGTTTTGGTGCGGCGATTATCGGCAGAGTGCTGGAAGCGCAGGGGTATAGAGTTGCAATACTCGCCCAGCCGGATTGGCGCGACACGTCGGCAATTACGGCGATGGGTCGTCCGCGATATGCCGCGCTGGTGACGTCGGGGAATCTCGACTCAATGGTCGCCCATTACACGGCGGCGAAAAAAAAGCGGAGTGAGGATTATTACTCACCCGGCAAGCAAGCGGGGTTAAGGCCGGATCGCGCGGCGATTGTCTACGCCAACCGTGTGCGGGAAGCGTTTCCGGATTTACCGATTGTTATCGGCGGACTGGAATGTTCATTGCGGAGATTCGCGCACTATGACTACTGGGACGATAAAGTCCGCCGCCCTGTTTTATTTGACGCCAAGGCAGATATCCTCATCTATGGCATGGGCGAAACGGCGATTACAGAGGTTGCGCAGCGACTTGCCAGTGGTGAGGATGTGCATATTATCACAGACGTACGCGGGACAGGGGTGATTGCTGCTGACGCGTCCGTCTGCGTATATCCGCATGTAGATTGTCCGTCATTTGAATCGGTGTCGTCCGACAAAAAGGAATATGCCAAAGCCGCGATGATACAATATGAAGAACATGACTCGGTACGC
>WQVW01000100.1 GCA_009785655.1 Oscillospiraceae bacterium
CTGCGCAGAAAGGCAATTGTATGATTAAACAAGCATTTTCAAAGGTTTTCGGTACCCACAATGACCGGGAGCTGAAAGCACTTTCACCCTTAATAGACAATATCGAGAGCCTGGAGGATGAGTTCCGAGCATTGCCGGACGAGGCGTTGAAAGCAAAGACCGCAGAATTCAAGCAAAGATTCCAAAACGGTGAGACGCTAGACGATTTGCTGCCGGAGGCGTTCGCCGCCGTGCGAGAGGCATCTGACCGTGTGCTCGGTATGCGGCCGTTCAAGGTGCAGCTTATCGGTGGTGCCGTTTTGCACCAGGGGCGAATTGCAGAGATGAAGACGGGTGAGGGTAAGACGCTGGTTGCCGTAATGCCCGCATACTTAAACGCGATCGCCGGAAAAGGTGTACATGTCGTGACCGTTAACGATTATCTCGCCCGGCGTGACAGTGAGTGGATGGGCAAAGTCCACCGATTTATGGGGTTAAGCGTCGGTCTGATTGTCCACGGGCTGAAGCCGAGTGAGCGCCGGGACGCTTACGCCGCCGATATCACTTACGGCACGAATAACGAACTGGGATTCGATTACCTGCGTGACAACATGGCACTGTATAAGCAGGATATGGTTCAGCGCGGCCACTCATTCGCGATCGTCGATGAGGTGGACTCGATCCTGATAGACGAAGCGAGAACGCCGTTGATCATATCGGGGCAGGGTGACGAATCCACCGATCTGTATACGAAAGTTAACGAATTTGTCCTGAGATTGAAAAAAGCCGTTTACGCGACGATTGACGAAAAGGCGCAAGAGGATGAGACACTTGATGCCGATTACGTCGTCGATGAAAAGGCGAAGACAGCCACATTAACCGCCCGCGGAATAGAGAAGGCGGAGACGCATTTCGGCCTTGAAAACTTGGCAGACCTGGAAAACAGCACGTTGTCACACCATATAAATCAGGCGTTACACGCACACGGAATAAAGCAAAAAGATGTGGATTACGTCGTCAAAGACGGTGAGGTTATCATTGTTGATGAATTCACCGGAAGACTCATGATGGGCAGGCGGTATTCTGAAGGATTACATCAGGCGATAGAGGCGAAAGAGCGCGTGGAAGTCGCGAGAGAGAGTAAGACGCTGGCGACCATCACGTTCCAAAACTATTTCCGCCTATACGACAAACTCTCCGGCATGACCGGAACGGCGTTGACCGAGGCGGAGGAGTTCGGGGCGATCTATAAGCTTGATATTATCGAGATACCGACAAACAAGCCGCTTGCCCGTATTGACAACCCGGACGTGGTATATAAAACCGAAAACGGAAAATTCCGGGCGATAATCGACCAGATCGAAGTATGTAACCAAAACGGACAGCCTGTGCTTGTCGGTACCGTTTCGATTGAGAAGAGTGAACTGTTGGCCAGTATGCTGAAAAAACGCGGCGTAAAGCACAACGTGCTCAACGCGAAACACCATGAAAAAGAGGCGGAAATAATCGCACAGGCGGGTAAGATCGGCGCGGTCACGATAGCGACCAACATGGCCGGGCGCGGCACCGACATAAAGCTTGGCGGTAACGCTGAGTATATGGCCAAGCATGACATGAAAAAGGCGGGGTTATCGGACGAGCTGATTGTGGAAGCGACAGGCTACGCCGAAACAGACGATGAGGAAATTCTTAATGCGCGGAAAATGTTTGCCGAGAAGATGGAGATACATGATAAAATCGTTTCCGAGGAAGCGGAGAAAGTGAAAAAAGCCGGGGGACTGTTCATTATCGGAACAGAGCGGCACGAAGCGCGTCGTATCGACAATCAGCTGCGCGGACGTGCAGGAAGGCAAGGGGATCCCGGAGAGACGCGGTTCTATATCGCGATGACGGATGATATTATGCGGCTGTTCGGATCTGAGCGGATCATGGGTATGATGGATTCGCTGGGCTTTGACGAAGATACGCCGATTGATAAAAAGATGCTTTCAAACGCGATAGAAACAGCCCAGCGCCGGGTTGAAAGCCGTAACTTCCAGTCCCGTAAAAATGTGCTCGAATATGACGATGTGATGAATACGCAGCGTACGTTGATCTACGATCAACGCCAGAAGGTGTTGAATGGGGATGATATCCGCGAAAATATTCAGGGCATGATAGAGGAAGTGATTGAAAGCGCAGTCGGCACGGGCGCCAACGAAACGGCGAGAATTGAGACCCAGGAACAGCTTGTCGAGATTGTAACACCGCTGGAGAGTTTGTTCCTGAAAAAAGGAGAGATAGAACTCCCGAAACCTGACGGATTCTCCGCCGAAGCACTGACAGCGTTGATAGAAGAAAAAGCAAAAGCTGTTTATGCGGCCAAGGAAACCGCGCTTGGATCCGTGGCAATACCGCGTGCGGACACCGGGGAGACCGACAATGTTCCAGTGATGCGCGAGCTTGAGCGGGTCGTCATGCTGCGTGTGGTCGATGAATTTTGGATGGAGCATATCGACGCGATGGAGAGCTTGCGCGATAGCGTAAGATTGCGTGCATACGGACAGGTAAATCCGGTAGACGAATATAAGCGCGAAGGCTTCGATATGTTCGAGGAAATGATCGGCGGAATAAAAGAAGAGGTTGTCCGGCGGATGTTTATCGCCCAGGTGAGGAAAGAGCAGCCGTTGCAGCGTCGCGGTGTCGCGCGGAACTTCAACGCCGCGCAGAGTGCCGGGGGAGACGGTGTGAAGAAACAGCCGGTCAAAGCAGAAGATAAAATAGGCCGCAACGCTCCATGTCCTTGCGGAAAGCTGCGCCCGAACGGATTGCCAATGAAGTATAAAGACTGCTGCGGACGCGGTGCGTAAAATGCTTGTCGAACAGACAGCACATGGTGTCACCTACATGACCGCACCCAATATAGCGGCCGTCCATGCATTTACCACAAGAATCGGCGGTGTGAGCGCAGGAGCTTATGCGTCGATGAATCTCGGCATGAATCGCGGGGACAATCCCGACAACGTTCGGGAGAATTACGATAAGATCTGCCGCGCCCTTGATATTGAGACAAAGGACATCGTCTGTTCGCGTCAAGTGCACGGCAAGCATGTTGCAGTTGTCACGCGTGAGGATTGTGGTGAAATCTATCAGCCCTCACCGCGTGAGGCTGATGGGTTTATCACAAATGAACCGGGTGTTGCACTGATGGTATTCACAGCGGATTGCGTGCCGATTTTACTGCATGATTCGCAGCGCGGCGTGATTGCGGCAGTTCATGCCGGGTGGCGGGGGACGGCGATGGATATCACAGGTGAGGCTGTGCGAAAAATGGTGGAGATATTCGGGTGTGCTGATATACAAGCCGCCATCGGCCCCTGTATATCGCAGTGTTGTTTTGAAACCGGAACGGATGTTACAGATGCGTTGCACGATGTGCTTGGCGAAGATGCGGCGCGCTGTATCGAAAGCCGCAACGGCGCATGGATGGTAGACTTGAAAGAAGCGAACCGCCTGTTGCTTTTGCAGGCTGGTGTGCGGAACATAGCGGTATCAGATGAATGTACATCCTGCCTATCTGATAAATACTGGTCTCACCGCAGGATGGGTACGGAGCGCGGGAGCCAGGCAGCGATAATTGTGATGAAAGGGAACACATTGTGACAAAACGGTTTTCGAAAATTCTGACAGTGGTTGTGCTAATGACGGCGATTTTGCTGTCGCTGCCGGGCTGTTGGTGGATGGATCAGGAGTCTGAAAACTTAGCGGATGACTATGCGGAAGTATCGGGAGATGCGTCGACCGCGGCACCGATTCGCCGGCCTTCGCCAAGGGGGCGGTTTACGTTGAGGTATGCCCCGGGCAGTACGCTGAACCCAATCACTGCAATGAACCGCGATAATATAATTGTATCTTCGCTGATATACGAAAGCCTTTTTGTGATCAATGAGCATTTTATGGCAGAGCCTGTACTTGTCGAGAGTTATTATACAGAGGATTTTATTACGTATGTAATCAACATCATGCCCGGCATAGCGATGCACAATGGCACCTATCTTACCGCTGACGATGTTGCGTACTCACTGCGGCAAGCAAGGCTTTCCGGCAGATTTGTCAATAGGCTGAGGGCTGTTGAAAGCATTACTTCAAACGGGGAACTGACGGTGACGATTGTATTAAACATGCAAAACAGCCGTTTTACCAATCTGTTGGATGTCCCCATAATAAAAAGCGGGACATCAGGAAGCCGCATTCCGCCGGGGAGCGGGCCGTATATATACGTGGGCGCGGGCGATATGTTACTGCAGCGTTTTGACGGACACAGAGATTATTCGCGTATGCCGTTTAATTTGGTTCATCTGCTGGAGTGTGATTACAACGAAATCAACACGCTCTTTTCAGATGGGGCGTTGAGCCTGATATGGGACGACCCGGCAGGACTTGTTGAGATAAATTTAAACCGCGCGCATGAGGCGAGATTCTATGATACGACAACACTTCAATTCTTAGGATTTAATACACGCAACGCAGCCTTGAGCGTACCGAGTGTGCGACGCGCCATAGGATTTGCAGTTGACCGTGAACATATCGTTAACACGATCATGCCGGAACATGCTGCGGTGAGCGCGCCGGTGGCACTTTCTCCGGCGTATCGGCTTTATAACAGTGACTGGGAAAATGCTTTATCTGAAGGGGAAATGGCCGCGTTACTGACAGTGTTATACAATTTAGACCGGGATCCGGTCGCGTTGGTTTTTGATGAAAGCGGCGAAAGGTTTGAAGAGATATTTGCCCCGCACGCATCAATAGAAGCATTGGAAGCGGCGTTAAGAGAACCGCTTGTCCGGGCGACCGCGTTGCTTGCCCAAGCCGGGTTGGCTGACCGTAATTACAATTCGTTCCTTGATGTTCCGGATGGGTACGGCGGCTTTGTGGAGTTTACCATTGACTTTATCGTCAATGAAGAAAACGTGTTTAAGGTGGAAAGTGCCCGCGCGATTACAGAAACACTCAGGCAAATAGGTTTCAATATCACGCTGCGAGAACTGCCTTGGGAAGCGTTTTTAAGTGCTTTGGGGAATGGAGACTTCGACATGTATTACGGAGAAGTCACCCTTGGTGCGGATTTTGACTTCTCATCACTATTGTTGCCGGGCGGCAGACATAACCACGGAGGCACGGGCAGAGAAGAGTACAGGGCGTATATGGAGCTTTTCTTGAGAGCCGGCACAGACAGGGAAGAGGCGTTGGCGGCAAGCGCACTTGTGGACAGAATCAACAGAAGCGCACCATTTGTTCCGATACTGTATAAGCGGAACGTGATATACACGCCAAGAGGTGCGATCACGGCGAGAGAAGCAAGCGAACGTGTCGAAGAGAACGGAAGCACACCCGAAGTATCGCCGAGCCAGTCAACCGTTTTCCGCAACCTGGCTGATTGGGTGGTGGACTTTACAAAGTTGAATTAAATGACCATGCTTCGCAGTTGAGAAACGATTTTAAACAAAGGGGATTCTGATATGGGCGTATTCAGATGCTATAGCGAAAAGCGCGAGGGATTTGATGTTGAGGCACAAGCGTTGGCACGTGATCTGCGCGACTTTCTTGGGATATACGAATTGGAGTCGGTGCGGCTGCTTAACAGGTACGACGTGGAAGGCATCACGGAAAGTATCTATAGAATCGCACGCGAAAATGTGTTTTCAGAGCCGCAGGTGGACGATTGTTATGATGAAACTCCGCCGGAGTTTGGGATTGAAGCCAGGACACTGATTGTCGAAATGCTGCCGGGACAGTATGACCAACGGGCGGATTCCTGTGCCCAATGCATCCAAATGATTACCAGAGGGGATTTGCCGACAGTGAAAGCGGCCAAACTATATGCGCTGACCGGCAATCTAACCGGCGAAGATATGGCCAAAGTGCGAGAGTATCTGATCAACCCCGTCGAATCCCGCGAAGCATCGCCGGAAAAGCCCGATACGCTGACGGTGGATTATCCGGAGCCTGAACCCGTTAAAACACTGCACGGATTCATCAAGGCGGGGGATGATGCGCTGAACGGATATCTGCAAGCATTCGGTCTTGCGATGGACTTAAACGATTTGCGTTTTATGCAGAAATATTTTGCGGAAACAGAAAGACGTGACCCAACCGAGACAGAGTTGCGGATGATTGATACATATTGGTCAGATCACTGTCGTCACACGACGTTTAATACGCATATTACCAATGTGTCGATAGATGATGCTGATATCAACGCCGCGTACAAGGCGTATCTTGATGCGCGCCATGAAGTGTACGGAGACAACGCCGACAGTCGCCCGCAAACACTGATGGATATCGCGACCATCGCGGCGAAAGTTCTGCGTAAGCGCGGGTTGCTTTCTAATATCGACATCTCCGAAGAAGTCAACGCCTGTTCAATTCATGTAGACGTCGATGTGGACGGCAAAACAGAAGATTGGCTCTTAATGTTCAAGAACGAAACGCACAATCATCCAACGGAGATTGAGCCGTTCGGTGGTGCGGCCACATGCGTAGGCGGCGCGATACGCGACCCGCTGTCAGGCAGGGCGTATGTCTATCAGGCGATGAGAATTACAGGTGCAGGTGACCCTAGCGCAG
>WQVW01000101.1 GCA_009785655.1 Oscillospiraceae bacterium
AAGTCATTCAAATCGCTGAATTGCACCGTGTAAACAGTGTTCCTGGGCATACGTTCATGCGCGACGATCCGGCCGTTTCTGTCGCGGAAAAAGTTGACATTCGGATTCGATGAAGCAATGTCTTGCAATATGCCCGCATAAAAAACGGAGAACGTGCGATAGTTCAAGATATCAATGTCCATCGTCCTTGTTGTGAACATATCTTCGCCAATGTCAAGATAAAAATGCTCTGTCTCCGCCAGCGTGCGTACCCTCCGCTCTATTGGTCTCGCCCTCGCAGACAAGAACAGAAAATCCGACCCCATTACACCTATACCAGGACGAAAATCCAACACAAAATACAGCTCTGATAAAACACCTTCATTTGTGTATAGATTTATGACCGTCCCCAAATCTGCTATAATAACCTCTAAGTCTGAAGCCGGTAGGTTATCCCAGTTAATATTAAAACCAAGGCCACTGCCACCGCTCGTAACTAATTCTATATTTTCTATAATGACCTCAACTAAAGAAGCTTGTACAAACTCTGCGTCAAAGTCCGGTAGAACTGCACCCCATAGGTCTACGCCTAAATTTAAGCCAGATTCTAAATCTGCCAGAATAGCTTCTCTCTGTCTCACCCTTGCCAATGCTAAATATGACACGTCATCCATTACATTAGCTATCGGCGCGTGCAACATCCACGCTGTCATTTGGCTCGTCGCGCGTTCATACAAATCGATATTCTGCTGCATTTCGCCAAAATCCACAGGGGTGCGTTCCCAGAAGCTGTTGAGCCACCAGCTGCCGGTGTATGTATCCAGAATCGCCCCGGTCAAATAGATCGGCATCGCCTCCCGGTCGGCGCGCAGGCGCATAATCAGTCTTTCGTTCCTGACAATGTCTCCCCCAAGCTGTCCGCTGCCGCCGAACCCGACTTGTCCCAGGGCAAAGTATCTCGGGCCGAAAGCGAAATAGATCGTATCGTTGACATGATGAAACGGCCGTGAAACAGCGGTTTGGGTAAGATTGTGCCTAAAACGCGCCCCGGGTACAGGCATAATCGCCGCAATGCCCACACAAAAGATCGCCACAAATAACGCATAACTTGCAAAAGAAGCTTTCCCTTTGGATTTATCGCCGCATTTTTGATTCAAATGCTTGACCAGATATGCCACACTGCAAAAAATAAATACAAAGAAACTGATTCTAAGATCGAAAAATCTTGATATTAAAAGTATGCCAAACGTCGCGGCCGGCACAAGAAATAGAACGAGAAATTTAAAATAGAAATAACCAAAAATCGTCACAAACAATCCCGCAATAATGCTCATCGCCCATATCATGGCGGTTTCATAACTTTGCCTGAAAATTTCATTGCCGTTAATATACCGTATCGTTCGCCGGATAAAGTCCGCCGCTTGGTTTGCGCGCTTCGGCTCATAAAGAAAATAGTCCGGCGGATACGTTACAAACCCCACAACAATAAAGAGGATGCCGGCCACAACCAATGCAAGGCTGATCCATCGCCGCGTTCTGCCGGCTAACGCAAGTCTGAACACGCCGGTCACAACAAACACCCTCGCCAAACCGACAACATGGCTTTGGTTGAACATGGTGGTGTTGATCAACGCGGCAACAATGCTCCATGCCAACAAGACCCCGATCGTCATCAAAAAAAGCGTATCGGCTTCTCTGTTCTTTTTATTGATTTTCACTTTGTCCATCATCGAAAAAACTTCAGGCATTTTGTACCTCTTGAAAGTTGACGCAGTGTACGTTTAATTCCCGCAGCTGATTGATTTCGTCATGCTGCTTAGCCTCATCAAAATAGAAAACAATGATGTTATTGCCAAACAAACGCAAAAGCCGCAACGAAGCAAACACGCTGGCGTCTATATCCTGTATGAAAATGATTAAATTCATCGGGCCGCCATAGAGGTTTGTATACTTTTTCAAATGTTCATTAAATCCGCCAAAATCCCCAAACTCCAACGCAGAAGCAGTTCTGTACAGATAGTCAAAATCCGCAGTGAAGCTGGCGTCCTCGTCCGCCAGGCAGCGTAATGAAATGGGGAATCCCCGTCTGCTGCAATAGGCCATGGCGGACACCAGTGCTTCAACCATCGCGTCTTCCAGTGCCAAATTCTCGAAACGATCTGCACCCATCACTGAATTATCCACCAGCAACACGGCGGCGTTTTTCTCTGTTTCCTGGAAGTCTCGGCTAATCAGCTCATTCTTTTTCGCACTGACCTTCCAATGGATCTTTTTATATCCGTCAGTCGGCAGGTATTTTCGTAAGTCCGCAATGACGCTGTAATCTTCGTCATGTCTGTGATTTTTGTCTGCCGCCGCGTCTTGGATGACAGAATCCAGCGGCAAAAACGACAGATCAATCACCCGCGGCGTGACGATAAATTCAAGCGTCTTGTCGTGTTTTTGTTTAAACTTGAACAACCCCAGAAAATCATAAATCAGAATATTGCTGACACCGACCTTGTAACTGCCTCTGTATTGCGCGCTTATGTCAAATATCACTTCATTGCTTTTATACGGCCGTATGGAAAAATACTTTTCCGCACTGTCAATATGCAGTCCAAAGCTATGTGTCTCAAGCCGCGCCTGAATGCAAGTCCAGGGTAAAAAAGCGTTGTTTTTAACGACAAATTTAAACTGCACAATCTCGCCCTTCGCGACGTATTCTGCGCTTAATGCTTCCGTAATTGTAAACTGCCGCTTAAAGATCAATGCCAAGCCCAACGAAACCATCGGCAAAATCAACACCGCATACAGTGCCACATACGTCATCGGGTCGTCATTTAGGAAAATATACAGCAGCATCACAGCGACAGCAATGCCGTATACTATACGATTTTTAGTCATTGCTTCCTCCTATTTTACAGAGGTACCTTTGTTTGCGAAATGATACTTTTCACCACTTCCGGCGCGGTGAGCTTTTTAAACCGTGCCTCTTGCCGCAGCACCAGTCTGTGTTCAATCACCGGTACCGCCATTTTCGCCACATCATCGGGCAGGACATAATCCCGCTCGTTGTATAACGCCCAGGCTTGAGCCGCCCTGAACAAGCAAAGCGTCGCCCTGGGACTGCCGCCTAACGCAATATCCGGGTGTTCTCTCGTTTTTCTTACCAAACTGACGACATATTCGTTTATGCTCGGGTCTATATGTATTTTGCTGACGCTCTCTTGAATTTCCGCAAGCTCCGCCGCGTTTGATACCGCTTGCAGTGTTTTCAGGGGATTCTCTTCCTTAAAGCGATCCAGCATTTGGCTTTCTTCGTCGGCTGACGGATACCCTAATGAAATCCGCATAAAAAACCTATCCAACTGCGCCTCCGGCAATGGATATGTACCCAAATATTCGATCGGGTTCTGCGTGGCAAAGACAATGAACGGTTGCGGCACTTCATAGGTTTGTCCGTCCACGGTCACTTGGTTTTCCTCCATCACCTCAAGCAAGCTGGATTGTGTCTTGGGTGAGGTGCGGTTGATTTCGTCCGCCAGGATTATCTGTGACATGATGGCACCTTGTTTATATTCAAACTCACCGGTTTTTTGATTATACATCGAAAATCCGGTGATGTCAGATGGCAGAATGTCCGGCGTGAACTGAATCCGCCGAAAAGAGCAGTCGAAAGATTTTGCAACAGCAGCCACTAAGCTTGTTTTCCCCACCCCGGGCATGTCCTCTATAAGCACGTGACCCTTGCACATAAAGGAACACAGCGCAAACTCTATCGCCTCTCGTTTCCCGATGATCACCCGCTCTACATTAGAGACTATATTTTTCAATATGGCGACTGCGTCTTTTTGCATAAATCTTTCCTCCAATTATACCAAATTGTTGTCATTATAACAGTTTTAGCCCAAATATGCAAACGCGATTTTCAAGAAAATTTATGTAAAAAATTCGCTGCAAAGCTTTTAAATCCATGGGCTGTCACTTAGGTGCATGGATTTTTTGTTGGCATTTTTCTGCATAGTGTGCTATGATAGATGTGTGATAATTGTCACTGAGGGCGTGAACAAGTCTGTTTGCGCCATTATTTAGGAGAGTGAATTTTGTTTTGTTTAGCAGCATAGCCATCCTCGTCGTATTGATTTTGATCAGCGGAGTGCTGTCATCGGCGGAAATTGCCTTGAGTTCGGCAAACCGCGGCAAGGTTAAACTTTTAGTCGAAGCGGGCAACAAAAAAGCCGAGCGGCTTCTAAAAACGATGGATGAGCCATCGAACTTTTTCGCCACCACCCAGCTTTATATTACATTTATCGCGTTTTTCTCAGGCGCGTACGCGGCGAGTTCTTTTACTGACCCGTTTTTGGCGTTGATCGAACGCACCGGCCTGCAAGTCTCTGGAAACGTTGCAGCGTCCATCGCTTTTATTCTTATCACCGCGCTGTTGACGTATGTGGCGCTTATTCTTGGTGAACTGGTACCGAAGCGGATTGCGTTACAGTACGCGATTCCCTTCGCCCTTCGGGTGATCCCGTTTTTAAACGTGCTTTCGATTATTGCCCTGCCGTTTGTCAAGATATTATCCGCCTCTGCAAAAGGTGTTTTGCGGCTGGTCGGAATCAAGGGCGCGACCCCCGAAGAGGATGTCACGAAAGAGGAAATCCGCCTGATGGTGGAATCCGGCAGCTCTCACGGCAACATCCATGAAAGCGAACACGACATGATTGAGAATATCTTCGAGTTCGATAAAATGACTGCTGGGACGATATGCGTCCATAGGCTGGATGTCGTCGCGCTGTCGGTGGACTCTGATTTTAAATCAGTTCTTGATTTGTTAACAGAGACGAATTACACCAGAATCCCGGTTTTTGAGGGGGATATTGACAACATCCTTGGTATCTTGCATTTTAAAGATATCATGTATTTTATGGCAAGCAACGCTGATACATCCGGCTTTGACCTCAAAACACTTCTGCGGGAACCGTATTTTGTTCCGCTGTCTAAACGGGCGGACGAGCTGTTTCAGGACATGCGCGCAGATCTTGTCTACATGGCGGTGGTCATCGATGAATACGGCGGCACACTGGGTATTGTGACAATGGAAGACCTGGTCGAAAAAATCGTGGGCAATATTCAGGACGAATACGACACCGACGAACTGCCGGACATCCACACTGTGGACGAAAACACATTTCTAATTCAAGGCACGGCAGACTTGGAAACGGTACAAGAATTTTTCGGCGTGGAACTGCCGATAGACGAACACGATACATTAAGCGGCTTCCTGGTTGGCCAGCTGGGATATATCCCGGCGGAGGATGAAAAACCAGAAATCACCACTGGCAGTCTGCTGTTCAAAGTCGAAAGCGTGCAGGATAAACGCGTTGCCTCTGTCACGGTGACCAGGGTTGAAATCAGCGATGAAACTGATGAAGTATAGATCAGAAATGCTGTTTTGGGTAAATCAGCATTTGAGGTAAAACAATGGACAACAACAGACAAGGCTCCCTCTTTGACTCCCCTGCGCCGCGCGGGCCGTTAGCCAGCAGATTGCGACCACGGGATTTGTCGGAGTTTGCGGGGCAGACTCACCTGCTTGCAGAAGGTAAGGTACTGCGAACGATGATTGACCGGGATATGGTTTCCTCAATGATCTTCTGGGGGCCGCCCGGTGTCGGGAAAACCACACTCGCGCGGATTATCGCCGGGTGTACCAAGTCTGAATTCATCAATTTCAGCGCGGTGACCAGCGGAATCAAGGAAATTAAAGAAGTCATGAACGCGGCCGACCGCATGAGTCTGATGGGCACGAAAACCATCTTGTTCGTGGATGAAATCCACCGATTCAACAAGGCTCAGCAGGACGCGTTTTTGCCGTTTGTGGAAAAAGGCAGCATCATCCTCATCGGCGCAACGACTGAAAATCCGTCGTTTGAAATCAACTCTGCGCTGCTCTCCCGCTGTCAAGTGTTTGTGCTGCAAGCACTCTCACAAGAGGAACTCACGCAGCTTTTGAAACAGGCATTGTCAAACCCGCGCGGATTCGGCGGGCAAAACATACATATCACCGACCAAATGCTGGGCGTCATCGCCGGGTTCGCCAATGGGGATGCTAGGGTCGCCCTCGGCACGTTGGAAATGGTTATTTTGAACGGCGATACCGATGAATCCGGCACAACGGTGACGCCGGAAATATTAGAGCAATGCATCAGCAAAAAGTCCCTGCTATACGATAAAAATGGCGAGGAACATTACAACATCATCTCCGCATTGCATAAATCCATGCGCAACAGCGATGTTGACGCCGCGATCTACTGGCTCGCCAGAATGCTGGAGGCTGGGGAGACGCCGTTGTACGTCGCGCGCAGAATCGTGCGATTCGCCAGTGAGGATATCGGCATGGCCGACAGCCGCGCGCTGGAGATCGCCGTCGCGGCGTATCAGGCGTGTCACTTTATCGGGATGCCGGAATGCAGTGTTCACCTGACGCACGCGGTCACCTATATGTCAGTTGCACCGAAGTCAAACGCGCTGTGCGTGGCGTATGAAGACGCCGCCTCCGACGCGCGGA
>WQVW01000102.1 GCA_009785655.1 Oscillospiraceae bacterium
GGCGGGTGTTTTGTTATATCGACCATTAAGATTTTATTTAAGGACGGACACAATCATGGACGCATTCAACAGGCTTGCCCCTTTTATCCAAGACTTCATATACCAGAACAAGTGGGAGGAACTGCGCGGGATTCAGGTCGCGGCTTGTGAGGTGATCTTTGACACCGATGACAACCTTCTGCTCTCCTCCGGCACGGCTTCGGGCAAAACCGAGGCGGCGTTTCTGCCGGTGCTGACAGAGCTTTATGAGAACCCGTCCAAATCCGTCGGCGTGATATACATCTCGCCGCTGAAAGCGTTGATTAACGACCAGTTCAAGCGGCTGGAGCAGCTGTTGCTTGATTCGCACATCCCCGTCTGCAAATGGCACGGCGACACATCGCAGGCGAAAAAGAACGCGTTAATCAAGCACCCGGAAGGTATCCTGCAAATCACGCCGGAGTCGCTGGAAAGTCTGATTACAAACAAACGCGGGGCGTGTCTGCAAATGTTTTCTGACTTGCGCTTTATCATCATTGACGAAGTGCATCACTTTATGCGCGACGCACGCGGTATTCAGCTTCTGTGCGTGCTGGAGCGTCTGCAAAAATTGACCGGCGTCATTCCCCGGCGTATCGGGCTATCCGCAACGCTGGGTGATGTGTCGCTTGCCCAAACATGGCTGAACACCGGCACCAATCGCCATTGCGCGGCACCGATCACAGGCGAAGGCAAAAAGCGCGTCCGGCTGCATATAGAGCGTTTTGTCAACTTCACCGACAAGCGCGACTTTGATTCGCAGAGCGTGGACGGAGACATCGGCAACCGGGAGCATTATGAGTATCTGTTCAAGATGACGCTGGACAAAAAGACCATTATCTTCACCAACAGCCGCGAGGAAACGGAGTTCGCGCTGGCGAATCTGCGGGAAATTGCATTGCGGAACAAAGCACCCGATGTGTATCGCGTTCATCACGGCAATGTATCGGCCTTGCTTCGGGAAACGACCGAAGACGAAATGAAATCCGAGGACGAAAAAATCGTCACCGGTGCCACGGTGACGTTGGAGCTTGGTATTGATATCGGCTCACTGGACCAGGCAGTGCAAATCGGCGCGCCGATTAATGTTTCCAGCTTCGCCCAACGCTTGGGTCGGTGCGGGCGGCGCGGACAAGTGCCGCAGATTTTGTTCACGTTTGTGGAGACAATACAAATCAACGCCGATCAAACCCTCGGTCCCATCAACTGGGAATTTCTGCGCACAGTCGCGATCATTGAGCTATACACTAAAGATCATTGGCTGGAACCGATTTCCCCGCACAACCACGCGTATAATCTGCTGTACCATCAGACAATGAGCCATTTGAAAAGCTGCGGCGAACTCTCCCCCGCCGCACTGGCTTCTGCGGTGTTGACTTTGGAGTGTTTCCGTCACATATCGCAGGAGGATTACCGGGAGCTGTTGAGTCATCTGATTGAAATCAACCAGCTGGAACGCACCGAACGCGGCGGTTTGCTCATCGGCAGAGAGGGTGAGAAAGTTGTCAACAGCCACAAGTTTTTGACCGTATTCATCGCGCCGGAATACTTGTTGGTCAAGGATGAAAACCGCACCATCGGCACCGTGGATAAAATCTATCCTGTCGGCATCCGTTTCGCTTTGGCCGGCCTGACTTGGGAAACGGTGGATGTCAACGAAAAATCCAAGGTTCTCTTTGTCAAGAAAGTCCCCGGTATTTCGCTGGTGGATTGGGACGTGGATTTTGAAATGGAACTGCATACCGTATTGGTACGCAAAATCCGCAGTGTTCTGATGACCGAAGATATGTACCCTTATTTAAGTGAACGCTGCCGGGAGCGGCTCACCGAAATACGATACATCGCCGGGAACAGCGGCATCCTGGAGAATCTGGTGACGCACATCGCTGACAAAAAATTCGCCGTCGTGCCATGGGTAGGCACGCGGCAATTGCTGACACTGCATTATGCGCTGCTGCACAGGAAAATCAAAAGCAAATTGCCCTGGATTACCTGTGTATATCTCGAAGTGTTTTTCGACGGTACGGAAGCTGAGTTGGAAGCAATCATCCGTGATATTTTACGTTCTGATCTGAACCTGTACGATCTGCCGCTGCCGGATAAAGTGCAAGTCCGGGGCAAATATAATGAGTTTATCCCACTGCATCTGTTGCGCAAGCAGTTTATAGAGGACTATCTTGATTTTGAGGGGTTACGCGACGCAATGCTGTAAACGTCTCTTATGCTTTTTCACATACAGCACCCTTTATCTTTGAGCGATGCCCAAGCACGATGCTAGTGGCTGATTTCCGCGCTAAACAGGTTCTTCATATGCCACTTCGTACATCCTTTCGCAATCAGTTTCGCTATGAGTCATACCCGCTTTTTCGTACACTTTGCAGGCGCGGGGGTTATCCTTGTGAGTAAGTACCCAACTCTCACAATAGCCGTTCTCCCTTGCCCAGTCAACAACAAACTTGACAAACTCTTGGCCGTATCCTCTATCCTGATATGCATCATAAATATCAACCGAGTATATAAGAAACTGCGGCCTTTCCTTGTCCATGCAGGTCAATTCATACCCATATATCAAACCGATAACCACACCGTCAAGTTTCGCCACAAAGGCGATATTTTGCTTTTCTGACAGAAATTTTAAAGTTTGCTCATAGCTATAAGTGTCCTCAAACACTTCCCTGGTTGCAGGGATGTCTTTTGTCTGTAATCGTTCAAATGATAGATTCATGTTTCTGCCTTTCTGTAAACTTTTGGCTGTGATTCGCAAGAACTACAGCCTGTTTTTTCTATATTTTACTATGACATCCGACGAGAATCAATCATTTATTATTACATAATGTGACATATATCACGATTTTTCA
This sequence comes from Oscillospiraceae bacterium, assembly GCA_009785655.1. Lineage (GTDB taxonomy): Bacteria > Bacillota > Clostridia > Oscillospirales > Oscillospiraceae > WRMH01. Next base: position 2,877 of record WQVW01000102.1, read on the forward strand.
TCGAATATTTGCATCTTTTTCCGTGTTTACCATTGACTTCCAGCGTAATTTATTAGATAATGTACTGATTAAATAAAAGTTTGCCAATTGCTAAAATTTGAACCATTACTTAAAGATTTTTAAGGAGGTTGTGTTATGTTTACTTTACGAAAGAAAAAGATGGATTCGTCCCTGTTTGTCCTGGTTATGTGCTTGCTCTTAGCATTATTTATGTTAGGGTACGCTTCGGCTGAAACAGGCGAGGAATTGAGTGAGGACTACGCCACCGCAGAGGCCGTGGACACTTCATGGAATTTGAGGAACTTCGTCCAAGACGTAACCATATTTGATTTAAGCAGCGATCCGCCGGAGATGGTGGATTTTGCATACGATACTTTGTACGCAGGATATACATATAGAATCGTTATTGATTTTGCAGAAACATCCGCGTTGCAGTTTGCGTATAACCTGGATGGGGTGCTGGTTTATCAACTCCCCAGCCAGCTCTATGTTCAAGATGCGATTCCGGCAACGCCGATTTACCATCCTGATACAAATGCCGCCATTGGCTGGTATGAGATGGACTACACCGGCCAGATAACGGTGTGGTTCGACAATGTTCAAGATGATGGTTCACCGACGCTGGATGATGCGAACTTTATTGACGTTTATGACGACGTGCGCTTCACGCTTGAAATCACCGCATATCTGGCAGAAGAGATGGACAACGGCCTGGATTTCGGCAGCGGCTTTATCGTTGGCGGCGGCGGAATCATGATGCTGGATATCATCGCGCTGGCCAGCGGCTATAGCTCAGACTTGAGCGATTTTGTCACCAGCGTTACAATCTATGACATCAGCCAAGATCCTCCGGTAGAGATAGGGGCTGGTGACACGACATATATTGGCAACACGTATAAATTCGTAATCAGCTTTGCGGAAACACCGCAATTACAGCTGGAGTATGATTTAAATGGAATGCTAACTTACCAGCTCCCCAGCGGACTCAATATTCAAACCGCCGTTGCAGCCACACCGATCCGCATCGCTAACGGTGCCATTGTTGGCTGGTATACCATCGATACCGATGGCTTGGTTGAAGTGTGGTTCGGCAACTTTGATCATAATGGCAACCCAACTGACGGCAGTAACTATATTGATCTCACCGACGTGACCATCACGCTTGAGATTTTTGCACAGCTTACATCTGTTGGAGACGGCGGCCTGGATTTCGGCAATAATGTTGTCGTTGAAGTGGAACCGCCAATAGCCCCCCCGCCATCGTTGACGATGCACAAGTCTTCCAGATACGACCCCAACACGGAAAGAATATATTACATGATCACCATCACCGCATTAGGCGCACCGGTCAGAAATATCAGACTGGCAGATGCCCCAACGCTTAATGGCAACCCTATACTAAACGACCCCAATGCTTTCTATGGGTTCAGATTTGCTTTAAACGGAAGCACCAGCTTCACACCGATGGATGTCAACTGGTTTACCCCGACGATGTTTACATACTATTTCGGCGATTTGGTGCTTAATCCTGATAACTTTATCACGATCCTGTATTATCTTGATCTTCCGATGCTTATTGCCAACAATCCAAGTCTTGTCCCCAGTTTGCTCGCCTACGATTTCACGGTGTCGAATCAAGTCTCTGTTGTCGGTGATGATGTGAACAGTGTGATAGATTCGACAGTTGACCGTGTTATAAAGACTTTCCCGATATCAAAATCCGGAGAGGCTGTTCCCCCGTCACCTCCCGATGAGCTGTATTACCAGATCAGATGGACAATCACCATCGGTGACGGCAGCACGACCCGGCTTAACGGCGGAACCGTCACTGACACGCTCGGCGCAGACCTATTCCTCCCCACTGCGGATGGCATAAGCATCACTTTTTACGACAACGCCAACAATATTGTTTTCCAAGACACAGCAGCCAATTTAAGCGGTTTTGTTATCGGCGCCGGAAATAATAGCTTTACTTTTGTAGTACCCGATACATACGGCAATATTTACCGCGCCGGGATTGTTTTCTATACCACGATCAATGCACCGCCCACGCCGGGGGAGCCCGCAATCGTTTATGAAAACAGTTTAAACTTCAATGACGGCGTAACGGATTTTGGCACTGGTGGACGCATGCCCTTCACCCCACCGTCATCCGGCATTGTCAGCAAGACGACATCCGGCATATGCGGAAACCCGCAAGACGGATATTTTGTAGAATATACAATAACGGTTAATGTACCCGGTGGGCTTTACGGACAACCACTCTATCTGTACGACACGTTAGGCGTGGGCAGAACCGGCACCGGTGTTTCCAATATTCCTCAAGACTTTAACATCACTGCCGCCATGACGGACGGGTCACCCCTGCCTACCCCACTGCTTAATACAGCCCCGATCAATACCGGTGCAAACAACAGTGCGTGGCGGATATATTTCGGCACAACCGTCGCCCCTGCTGATGGCGGAATGGTGGCTTGGCAGTATTCGCAGCCGGTAACGCTGACGATCACATATACTATAGATTTAGACACGCAGACCATCAACACAATGAAAAACGACAGTACAGCGCAGTTGTCAAATACGGCGTATCTTATCAACAGTCCCGTAGAGCCTATTTTAAGCGGACTCAATACAAACGCTGTTGCCGGCTCAACCGTGAACGACTCCTGGCCGATCTTTAAAACAGGCCAAGCAACAGCAAACCCTGAACTGTTCAACTACGTTGTGACGATAAAGGGTGACTACTCCTCCAGACCGGCACCGCTGCTGCAAGCCGGAAATAGTCCGATTTTTACCGACACATTTGATGCCAGATTGGAATATGTACCGGGTTCATTCTATGTGGTAGACACGGGTCCTCAACGAAGATTCTTCGCACCCGCACCGGGAACTGACGTGACCGTTTCCGGCAGCTCATTCAGTGTAAATTTCAGCGATCTGTACCAGTTTACAGATTCTCCGGCAAATAACGGCGCACCCATAGGATTGGTGCCTGACTGGTTCGCTTTTAACCGCAATTTTGAGGTTAGGTATCAGCTGTTCCTTACAGAAGACGGTGTCGCAATACCGTCCTTGACAAATACTGTCTCTATCGCAGTGAATCCGGGCGAATGCACATTTGAAAACACCGCCGTTGTCAGCTATAGTCCGAGTCCGCTGACCAAAACAATGACGCCGACTTCAACCGGTTCAGAACAAGTGCATGTGGAAATCACTATCAATCCGGACGGCAACTTTATGTTCGCCCCGGAGGGGGAAACTGTCGGGCCGGCTGAAATCACTGCCAGGGACGTGCTTACCAACCTGATGCTCTACGTAGATACTGTCGAACTATACACCCAGACGTTCATACAAATCGGAACCGGCGGCGTGTGGGACGGTGTATGGACAGCGCAGCCGATAAGCTATAACGA
>WQVW01000103.1 GCA_009785655.1 Oscillospiraceae bacterium
GGAGGTAAAGTGGCTTGTTTATATGCTCCAATCGTTCGGAGAGATCTTTATGTACAGTGCTTTTGCTTATGCCAAATTTTTTTGCCGCTGACCGCACCGTCGCTTTGCTTTCTATAATGTACAGCGCCAAATCACAGGCGCGTTCCTCTATATTGTTCTTCAAAAACATCACTCCCGGCAATAGTCATGTTTAGACTATATGCTAAAAGCCGGAAAGTTATGTGACAATAGAAACGCATCACAAGCCTGACAACCCTTATGAATTCTGGGCATTTTATCGTTTTGTTATATCTCTCCCTGGTGTTGACAAGCCATTTTTCTTGCTGTAATATTGGTTGCAGGAAAAAATACAGTTGAAAAAGAGATATTGGAGTAAACGTCCAATGTCTCTTTTTGTTTTACCGCTTCGTCATATACTTAGCGGCAGATTTTAGCATCAGCCGTTTTGTGCCTGCTTCGTCGAATGCGATTTCGACCAGTGCATCGCCGCCCGCCGGGGAAAGGCCGATGATTACGCCGTTTCCGAATGCTTTATGTGAAACGGCGTCGCCTTTTTTATAGTCCGCAAGCACCTCTTCGCTCACCGGCGGTGCGGCAGTTGTCGCCTGATAGCGCTTCTCGCTGATCTCCCGCTCTGATCGGGTGTAAGAACTTCCACCGCTGCTGAAGCCAACATCGAAATCGAACGCAACGCTGTATTCCTCGTGAACCTCGATATTATCCGTGCTTATTTCACGAATGAACCGTGACGGCAGTCCAGCCGTGGTTTTGCCGAAGATCATGCGCCGTTTCGCGCTGGTGAAAATCAGCCGCTTTCGCGCCCTGGTCATTGCGACATAGCAGAGTCTGCGTTCTTCCTCCATCTCATCTTGATCTCCAATCGCACGCACGCCGGGAAAAATCCCTTCTTCCATGCCAACGATGAATACCGCGTCAAACTCCAATCCCTTCGCGCTGTGCATTGTCATCATCAGGACTTTGTCGTCCCCGCCGTCATCGCTGTCCAGGTCAGTGTAAAGCGCCGTTTCGCTCAAGAAATCAAAAAGTGAGCCGCCGTTTTCGTTGATAAACCCGATGATATTGGTCTTCAATTCCTTCACGTTCTCAATCCGTGTGCGATTCTCGTCGGTCGCCTTTTCCTCCAGCATACGGATATATCCTGACTTCTCAACCAGCACATCATATAGCTCGTCCAACGGGGCGGTTTCCGCCAGTTTGCGCAGATCGTCTATCATGTTGGCAAATTGCCGCAGTTTTCCAGCAGCTTTCAGCAGACCGTCAAATTCAACCGCATCCCTGACTATCTCAAACGCTGGCCTGCCTGTTTCGGCGGCGATATCCATCACTTTGCCAATCGTCGTTTGGCCGATTCCGCGCGGCGGGTTGTTTATCACCCGAATCAGCCGTAAATCGTCATTCGGATTGTGCAGCAAACAGAGATAAGAGAGCATGTCTTTAATCTCTGCCCTGTCGTAAAACCCTGTGCCGCCGATAATGCGGTATGGAATCCCGGCCCTTTTAAACGCGGTTTCAAGCTGGTTTGACTGCGCGTTCATCCGATACAAGACTGTATGATCCTGCCACTTTTGGCCGGCGGATCTGCCGGTGAAAAGCGTGTCTGCCACAAACTGGGCTTCTGCCCGCTCATCGGCCACGATATGCAACTCCGGCTTTTCGCCGGATTCATTTTCCGTCCACAACTTTTTGCCCTTGCGTCCTTTGTTGTTGCAGATCACATCGTTTGCGGCATCCAGAATAGCCCTGGTAGAACGATAATTTTGCTCCAGTCGAATCACACGCGCATCTTTGTACTTCTGCTCAAAACTCAATATATTTTCTATCGTCGCGCCGCGGAATTTGTATATACTCTGGTCATCATCCCCAACAACGCAAATGTTGTTATGTTCCCCAGCCAGTGCCGAGGCCAACAGATATTGCAGATTATTGGTATCCTGATATTCGTCAATCAGCACGTACTTAAACCGCCGCTGATAGTATGCCAAAACATCCGGCACTTCGTTAAACAGGCGAACCGTCAGCATGATCAGGTCATCAAAATCGACAGCATTTGCCGCTTTCATGCGTTTTGCGTACTCAAGATACGCACGTCCGATGATTTTCTTTCGCAGATCTCCCGACTTTTCTGCAGCTTCTAAAAACGCGTCTGGTGAGACTAAGTCATCTTTCGCGCGGCTTATGTATCCCAATACACTCCTGTACGGAAAAGATTTTTCATCCAGATCAAGGTCTTTTAATATCCGCTTTATCAGTGACGCTGAATCTGCCGTGTCATATATCGTGAATGACCGATCATAGCCCAACTTATCAATATCTCGTCTAAGAATTCTCACGCAGGCCGAGTGAAATGTCATCGCCCAAACATCGCGGGATTCCGACCCCAGCATTTTTTCAAGCCGCTCTTTCAATTCTCCCGCAGCCTTGTTTGTGAATGTAATCGCAATCACACGCCAAGGCTCCACCGGCTCCAGGGCGCATAAGCGGTGAATTTGCTCCCGCGACTCGGCGGAAGGGTCTTTTATGTAGGATTCCAACAAATCTAAATCATCTGCCGTTAAATGGTCCGGAATATATTCGCTGTCAGATCCGCCGCCGTATCGTAATATGTTCGCGATTTTGTTGATAAGTACAGTTGTTTTGCCGCTGCCGGCCCCGGCCAACAACAAAAGCGGCCCCTGCGTTGTCATGGCCGCCTCTCTTTGAACGTCGTTTAAATGGGCAAAATCAAGCCCTATCGCATCCCGCCGGGCGGAAGTATATCTCTTTTCAAATTCTTTGCGATCCATCATTGCATCCTTCGTTTCAAAATTTCAATGTCTAATGTAATATTATACATTATCAACGCACATTTTGCAAAAAAAGATTGCATCGGTTTCTTTCAGATTTTCCGATACAACAAAAAAAATGATTAAAGGGAGTTCTGTAACTCCCTTTAATCTAACAGATTATGAGGATAATAAAATGAAAAAAGATAATCTAGCGACCCTGTAGCTATATATTAACAGGCAGTTATTAAGTAATATACATTTAGATATTTCAAAAATGTTAAATTATAGGAATTTAAAAATTTATTTTTCTAATCAAATGCCAGTCCGAACCACGGTGTGAAGCCGTTCATGTCAGCGTTGCCATCCATTACAGGCGCGGCTGCCAGCATACCAAACCGCCGACAATTGCGTGAGCCATCCGTCCGATGCGCCGGCGTTCTCACCCAATATTCTTTTGCCGGGAACGCTGCCGCGATGGATGCAATCATGTAGTCTTCGCAGCCGTTGGGCGATAAAAGCTCTTTTATTAAGATCGCACCGTTTTTTTGCCGTTCCACCACAGCGCAAGATGCTCTGCCCGGGCTGTCAAGCATAAAAAGTCCGCCGCCGAATGTCTGGCACAGTGTCTCTTGATAGCCTAACGCGTGTAAATCCATTGCGATATGCGGCACGTCCGCAAGCAATTTTTCGCGTAAACGGCTGTATTCCAGCGGCGTGACTGCGGAAATCTTTGAAGCAGCGACACGCGGCGGTGAACTCAGCCTTCTTTCATGTGTGTAAAACCAATCGCAAAAATCAGCGCAATCGCGGTAATACCTAAACAGGCTGTCGTCCGATGGACAGAGTGCAATCGCTCCATATTCTTTCCCCTGAGAAACCAGTTCACGCACCACCATTGTACCAAATCCGCGCCCTCTGTATCGCGGCAGCACCGCAACACCATATATCATCGCACATGAAACGCGCTCGCCGTTGTCGTGATCTAGTCTGCCAACCGGCAGAAGATATCCGGCGGACACAGGCAATCCGTCACACACGGCGGTTAAGCAGTATTCCGGCTTGAAATAATAGCTGAAAAATGCCGATTCATCTCCGTTGCCGAATGCGGATGTCCATATCCGGCGCAAGTCTTGTGTCTCATCACTTCCCGGCGGGCGTATAATCATTCCCATAGATTGCTACCTAATACGTATTTGTACAAATTTCTTTGATCACGCGCTGGAGTTCTTTTAAATCGACGAAAGTGTCAGGCTTTCGATGCGGGTCTCTCAAAAGCGCGGCCGGGTGATACAGTGCCATAAACTTCACACCGTCTTTATCGAACCACTTGCCGTGGTCTCGCGTTATTTTAAAATCCCCACCGATCAGTGCCGTCGCCGCAATCCGTCCCAAACATACAACAATCTTCGGACGCAGCAGCATATATTGCGCACGCAGCCAGTCAAGACAGGCGTCCCGCTCTGAATTAAGCGGGTCTCGGTTCTTCGGCGGGCGGCATTTTACGATATTTGCGATATAGATATTCTCAGCCCGGCTGAGGCCGATTATTTCCAACATATTATCCAGTAATTGCCCCGCACGCCCGACAAACGGCTCGCCTTTCATATCCTCCTGTTCACCGGGGCCTTCACCGACAAAAAGCACTTCAGCCTCCCGGTTGCCCACACCGAACACGATGTTTGACCGCGTTTCGTACAGCGCACATTTCTTGCAATTCTGGCAGGCCGACTCAAGTTCTTCCCATGATAACATAAACGTCCACCCCCTTGTGCTGAAAAGTATACAACATGATTCGGCAAAAGTCTATACCGGGTTTAGAATATTGCGAACGCTTGTAGGGGCGATCATCCCGGTCTCCCGCGGATGGTCGCCCCTACAGGGTGCTTTCGTACATTAAGGGATATGCGATGACGCGTCCGTTACACCAGCACTACCTCAATACCACCGAAACTGTTTGAGCCGTATAGCGTAATGGTCGGCGCACCGTCTGTATGTGAAGTTTTGGGGATATCGACGCCGCCAGCAAAGCTGCTGTCCATTTGGTCGATAATGTTCCATCCGCGTGGGATATATAATTCAACGCCGCCGAATGAGTTTTCAACTTCAACCACAGCACCTTCCGGCGATAGCGTGGCGTTCTCGAAGTATATTTCCATGCCGCCAAATTTGTTTTTGATGCTGACATAGGCCAGATTATCAGAGTTGATGTATTTGCTGGATCCGCCGAACTTCCCTGCAAAATAAAGCTTTTCACCGTCAGCATCTTCTTTGTCATGGTACTCGCGTGTTCCGTCAAGACTGATGGTGGTGGCAAATTTCCCTTTGCCGAAAATGGTATGAAAGCCGATGGATAACAATGCCACAATCCCGGCCAGCGCCCAGAAATTGATCCGGACATCCAGCATTCCCTCAATAGGCCTGCGGAAAATAAACACCAGAATCCCCAGCTGAACAAACATGCTCAGCCACTCCATTTTAATGGCACTGGCTATGGCCAATGCGGCAACCGGCGTGCCGATAAGCAGCGACCATATATTTACTTCCCCTAAAAGACCAAAGACGTGAAGTACAATCACCCCGGCCGCCGCGATGAACCAAATTCCCCAGAAAAGATTGCTGGGTCTGATTTTTTTATTTTTCATAGTTACGCTCTCCTTTGACTTAATTTTTGTTTCAGATCTTTATAGTAAAATCTGGACACATATACCTGTTTATGTGTATTGAAAAATTGGATAGATACCGACGAGGATAAGTTTTTGCTGAGAGATAGAATCTTACTTGTGTTGGCGATGGTGGATTTTGATATCCGCAAAAAATCGGACGGCAGGACAGTGGCCAGCTGATACAGGCGGTAATTGACTTTGAACACGTCATTGACCGTGTGTGCATAGACTGTTTCGCCGTTCGTTTCAAAGAACAACACTTCACTGCTGGGAAAATAGAATTCCTGATCTTCCTTGTAATAGACAATGGCGGGCTTGTCATCTAAAATCGCCTCGATCGCCTCGCATTGTTTTCGGATATTTTCGTCCAGGCTGTGACACCGCACCACGATCTCTGCTTCCGATTCTTTAGGTATGAATTCGATACGAAATCTCACGCGCACCTCCTTCCCCTCGTGTAAACGTATTATATCTTATCCAGTTTGATTTGGGAATTGTTTTCCGCCAAGTGGTCAAGATGCACCGGTAAGCGGTCGGTTTTGAATCGGAACATGCATGATTCCTGTGCGTTCGCCCGGTCATGTTCAAAAAACAGTTGACAAACTGCGTATCGTCTGATAATATAATCCACGCGATCCAAAGACAGCAGGTGGCGAAAGTCGTAAATCCTGCCGAGGGCGGCTTGATTTTTTATGATAGCTCACTGTCCTTGTGCTCTTTTGCGCAGGGATTTTTCTTTTGGACGCTGAAGTCTAAGATTATTGGAGGTGAAAAATCCAGTGCCGAATGCAAATATTCTCATTGAGAAACAAAAGA
>WQVW01000104.1 GCA_009785655.1 Oscillospiraceae bacterium
ATATTGCTACCCCTAAAAATTAGATACATTTTGCACGGAGGAGTAGTTGTCGGCTGCTCCTTCTTTCGTTGGATATCCAGTTCATCCACAATGGCGAGCATATAGAAATACAAGTTTTTGTGTTGTAATTCTGGGGTTTTTGTGACATAATAAGAAGATATTTATGCAAACAAGAAAATAGTTCTAAAAAAGGAGAAGCTTATGCTTCAGAGAACATTGCGTACAAAAAGCTTGCAGCGGATAGCCTGCGCACTACTAATACTCATAATGCTGGTGGGGCTGCTTTCAACCGGCGGTGTTGCTACAGAGGTTGCGGCTCCCGGCGCCTTCGCGACACCTATTGCGTGGGGATATGTTGGCCCTTCGGGTGCACTTCCTGCGCCGTGGGCACCCCTTGCACCGTGGACACTCTATGATGACGGCACAGTGGTCATAGGTGCCGGGGACGTTCGTGGAATTAATTTGATAGATGGCAGTGCCTGGGGCGGCGAACCAACGGTAAGCCCTTGGGATGCTTACCGAAATTTGGTGCAGCACATTGTTTTTACAGAACCTGTGAATGCGGTAGCCAATTTATCCGGTCTGTTTGCGAACTTACCCAATCTGACTGCAATAGATGGTTTTGAATATTTCAACATCAACACTGTCGGCGAACAAGTCTGGATGTCGAACCTATTCCGCGGTTCAAGCAGCCTAACCACCCTTGATGTAAGCGACTGGGATGTAAGCAACGTGACACGTTTTCGTTCCATGTTTCGAGACGCAAGCGGCTTACACACGATAATCGGAATAAACGATTGGACTACCAGCAGCTTGCACACGATGCCTGATCTATTCTTGAACGCAAGCAGCTTAACCGAATTGGATTTAAGTAACTGGGACACGAGTCGTGTGACGGGCGGAAGTGGCAATGGAATGCATAGGGCTTTCCAAGGTATGGCTGGCTTAACAACCTTGAACTTGGCTGGCTGGGATACGACCACTGCGCAGACGGTGACGCCGCCCGGGCAGAGGGAGGGCTCGTTACTGTCAGCTGCGGGCATGGGAGATATGTTTGCAGGATCATCGAGCCTAAGACAACTAACACTTGGCTCAAACTGGGGCGTGGCACCAGATGCCAACACGAATCTGCCAGAACCCCCAAATAACGCCACATATACAGGAATGTGGGTCAATGTCGGTAACGGAACAATCTATGCACCGGAAGAGACACACACATTTACCTCTGCGCAGTTGATGAATGTTACGAGTGCCCCCTATAGCGCAGACACATGGGTCTGGCAGCGACGCATCCCCTTACTTTTAGTGATCTTTGAATCAGCCGGTAACGGAACTATAACCCCGGCTTTGACAGTGACAGAGCCTAACGGGACGATTGCCCCCTCGCTTGCGATTCACCCAATGCCGTACTCGTGTTTTTAATTCCTGCATTGGTCGCGCAGTGATCCCGCGCACACTGGCGGCCCTTTCCAGACGTCCGACCTCTATGGCCTGATTATCACGCAAAACACAACTTTTACGGCATATTTCGGGTCGCATCTGCCGCTCCTTAGCCGACAGGCGTATTTGATTGGAACGCCGGATGATCGCATTCGCCCCAACACTAATATTACGAGGGCGGAAGTCGCCACGATTTTCTTCCGTCTGATCACAGATGAAGTACGTGCTATGTATTGGGTACAGGAAAACCCCTTCTCGGACGTGGAGTTGCAAAACTGGTTTAATAACGCCGTTTCGACCATGAGTAATGCGAACATTTTCGATGGTTTTCCAAATGGCACCTTTGTGCCGAATCAGCCCATTACTCGCGCTGAGATGACGGCGGTGGTTGTTCGATTTATGGAACAAATGGATGGCACACATTTGTTGGCAAACCATTTTAATGATATCGCCAGTCACTGGGCAGCGGAATATATCAACACGGCGGCTGTAAACGGCTGGGTGCAAGACTTGCATGGCCGAGATGGTGCGTTTTACCCTGACCGGCCTATCACGCGGGCCGAGGTGGCAGCCATGATCAACCGCATTTCTGGACGTTTGGTAGCGTATGTCGAAGATTTGCTGCCGGGTATGCGGATCTGGCCGGACAATGCCAACGTAAATGCGCGGTACTACTTCGATATCCAGTCGGCAACGAATGCTTACACCTTTAGCTGGAGGGACGCCGACAATGTGGTTGAGCGTTGGGTCACCATTATCCCCCCACGCGACTGGGCAGTTTTAGAGCGTCCGGATTCTAGGCCGGGGGATATTTTGTATCCGTAATTACGGATACAACGTTTGTATGTTTGGTATCGTTTAATTTCTTGAAGATTTTTAATCTACGCAATGTGAGGCCGCTGCACTCTTGCAATGAGAATGCAGCGACCTCATAATTATTTACCTATATCATTATTAAAATGTAGACGTTTCACTGTGGACATGGTAAAATCTATAGTGAAGCTCTTTTGCCCGCATCGGCGTTTTTAACTGGATGTGTGAGGATGTTTTATAGATAGGTGAATTGATATGAAAGTATGTAATAGGATATTTTCAGACAAAAAGTCTAAGCATTGTTTCAAAGAGAGGGTGGTATTATGAAAAAGTTTTTATCATGTTTATTGGTTGTTGTCCTTTTAATGGGGATTCTGCCGCCCGTAACTTTTGCGGCGACAGTTGGGGTGACAAGTTACAGTGATCTCGCAGCGGCGATTGCGGCGGCACCAACAGACGGGACGGTGACGACGATTGAGTTGGAAAACAGCTTCTCAGCCACCGGCGGGGCGCTCACCATCACTGCGGGACAAAACATTGTCCTCACCAGTGCGGCGGGGTCAAACTTTACATTTACACAAGCGGCCACCGGCCAGCGGCACTTTAGTGTTGCTGGCAACCTAACCCTTCAAAACGTTACATTGAGCGGGCCGGGCGGCGGTACCACTGCTATCGTAGGCGGTGTAGATGTTTCCGGCGGAACACTGACCGTGGGGGTTGGCGGCACAATCACGAATTGCCGCGCACCTGGAAGCAGCAGTGCTTCGTATGGTGGTGGTGTCAATGTTTCCCACGGCGGTTCGCTGATCGTAAGCGGCGGCACGATTTCAAACAATGCTACCAGCTGGGTTGGCGGCGGTGTGCTGTTGACGGGCAACAGTACGCTTACCATGACTTCCGGCACAATTAGCGGCAACACCTCTGTCACTAACGGCGGCGGCGTATCAATCCAAAACGGAACGGCCACAATTTCCGGCGGGACGATCAGCGGCAATATGGTGACTTCCGCAAGTTCCCTGGGCGGCGGAATGAGCCTCACTGCGGCGAACCTGACGATGTCAGGCGGTGTCATCACCAATAACCGCGCAAACAACGGCGGCGGGATATATGTAGATAATTCCGGCGCGATAAATATGACTGGCGGCACAATCAGCAACAATGTCGCGGCCGCAAACGGCGGCGGGATATATACTGCCCAATATACCAGCAACAATCCCTTGCCGCCGAACTCCTATATTAACCTAATTATCGGCTCGGCTGTGGTCTTTTCGGGCAACGTGGCTGGGAACGGCGCACGGATTCCGCCGAGTAATGTAGGAAACACAAATATTTCAACGACAAATACCAGTTCCGTTTTCGGGAACCCGTTGAATAATCTGGACATCAACTATTTTGGGTCGGCGGGCGTGATGGTCATGTATCTGACGGTGACCTTTTCCCCAGGCACAAACGGCACGTTTCCGTCTGGCACTGTGACACAACAAAATATTCTGACCACGAACAGTCCGCTTGTTCCGGTCGCGCCGATTCCGATACCGCAGCCAACGGCGAACTATGGATTTATCGGCTGGTCTTCAGATGGCGGTGTCACTGTATTGACTTCTGCCCAAGTGCTTACAACGCCGGTCAGTAACAATACTACATATGTCGCACAATATGTGCCGCCGATTACCGTGACTTTTGACGCCCAGGGCGGCGCACCCGCAACGCAGACCGTGACACCGGTTCAAGTGACAGGAACCTATGCGAATGCCTTGTCACAAGTTACGACGCCAACATTGGAAGGGTACGTCTTCCGCGGCTGGTTTACAACAATGGATAGAGGTGCGATTGCGGGCGGCGTGCAGATTTTCCCCACCTCTATCGTCACGCAGACGACGGATCAAACGCTCTATGCTTGGTGGATTGCAGATCCGACAGTGACTATCACCTTTGATGCAAATGGCGGCACACCTGCAACACAGGTCGTGTCGAACAGAGTTGTCGGCAACAGCTATGCCGCCACGCTCGCTGCTGTGACAACGCCAACGTGGAGCGGATATGTTTTCCAAGGCTGGTTTACCGCGCCGGTAAGCGGAACACAGATTACGAATACCAGCCTGATTACAGACGCAGACACAACCGTTTATGCGCACTGGCTGGCGAACCCAACAATCACAGTCACGTTCGATGCGCAGGGCGGTACGCCGGATGGACAGCAAGAGACATTGCAGACAGGTAGTTTATATGGAAGCATACTGTCTCAAGTGCAACAACCGACACAAATGGGGCATGCCTTTATCGGTTGGTTTACCACGCCGAACGGAGATGCCAGCGGTGTACAGATAATTCCCACGACTGTTGTTACCGCAACGACAAACCAAACACTCTATGCGCACTGGATGGCGGTGTCAGTCACGATCACTTTTGATGCACAAGGCGGCGTACCTGCAACACAGGTTGTATCTGGACAAGTTCCCTTATCCTCATACTCACCGGTGCTTGCTGCGGCGACAACACCAGTCTTGGCCGGATATGTTTTCCAAGGGTGGTATGATCAGCCGCAGGGCATGGGCGGAAGTCATATTACGTCCGGCAGTTTGATTCCGCCGATGGATATGACGCTTTACGCATGGTGGGAGCCAGCACCGACCATCACAATTACTTTTGACGCGCAGGGCGGCACACCTGACGGGCAGACAGCAACGGCGGCGACGGGTGTCACTTACGGAATTGCGTTTGCTGAGATCACGGAACCATCATTAACCGGATACGTTTTCAGCGGCTGGTTCACAGCACCGAGTGGGGTCGCAGGCAGCGTACAAATTTTGGACACGACAGTCATTGCCGTGACGGCGAATCAAACATTATATGCCCATTGGATTGTGAACCCGACGGTCACGATCACCTTTGATGCGGCCGGCGGAACGCCTGCGATTCAGACGGTAGATGGCAATGCATCCGGCAGCAGTTATGCCCCAGTGCTTGCTGCGATTACAACGCCGACATGGCTCGGCTATAGCTTCAACGGTTGGTTTGACGCTGAGACAGGCGACAACCAGATCATTTCGTCCAGCACGATTCCATCGGCAGATACGACACTCTATGCCCAATGGACACCGATTCCGGCGATTACCGTCACTTTTGACTCACAAGGCGGCATTTTTAATCCGGGTGATGCAGTTCCGGGTTCCGGAGTAACGTTTTCACCGGATGACACGCTTGCGTATTACGCGCCGGTGACGGTGGGTGGAACTTTCTTGCAAGCTATGTCAGCCACGCCAGATCCTCATCCGCCGACTGACGGCAACACTTACGCTTTTGGTGGTTGGTGGACAACGCCGAACGGGGATACCAGCGGTGAACAAGTGCTTCCAAGCTCCACCGTATGGGATGAACCCGGCGATATTACACTCTATGTCCATTGGAGTCTGGTACCCACAGTCACACTCTGGTTTGACGGAAACGGCGGCACACCCGCTATGCAGACGCGGCGCGGCGCTGTTGTCGGGATGGAGATTTTAGCAAGTGAATTTATCCAAGACCCGACACAAGCGAGCTATACGTTCATCGGTTGGTTCACAGATGCTATAGGCGGAACGCAGATTGCCGACTCAGACCTGATTCCAGACACAAATATGACCTATTACGCCCAATGGACACCGATTCCGCCAATCACGATCACATTTGATGCGCAAGGCGGTACGCCAGACGGACAACAGCAGACAGTGGTGCCGGGCGACACTTACGGCGCGGCATTGTCTCAAATCCAGCGGCCAACGCAGATGGGATATGCTTTCAGCGGCTGGTGGACAACACCGAACGGGGATACCAGCGGTGTACAGATACTCACCACCACCGTTGTCACGGCGATGACGAATCAAACACTCTATGCCCACTGGGACGCGGTGACAGTGACGATCACCTTCGATGCAGAAGGCGGCACGCCTGCGATACAGGTCGTACCCGGCCAAG
>WQVW01000105.1 GCA_009785655.1 Oscillospiraceae bacterium
CGCCGGTGCTGCCCCGGCATGGCGATTCCGGAACTCCGCGATTTCCTCCGGTGAACGGAATAGCGGGGTCAGCGTGTATCCCGTCTGGTCGATTTTTTTTGCAGAATCCTCAAGCTTTTGGCAGATATCTTCAAACTGATAAATCTTGGTAGGATCCGCACACAACGCCGCGCCGAAAGCCGCGAAGCATTCGGCATTTTCGGGGAAAACGGCAGTTTCTTCGTTTAGCTCCAATGTCTCAACAAATCTCTCACGCAAACCTTTAAGAAACGTCAGCGGCCCGCCAAGGAACACGATTTTCCCCGAAAGCTCTCGCCCCTGGACAAGTCCGGAAAGCGTCTGATCGACAACGGCCTGGAAAATGCTCGCCGCTAGGTCTTCACGTCTGCCGCCTTGATTCAGAATCGGTTGAATATCAGATTTCGCGAAAACGCCGCAGCGGGAGGCGATAGGATATATCCGCTCATGCCTGACCGACAGCGCATCCAACTCCGGCACCGTTACATCCAGCAACGTTGCCATCTGGTCGATAAACGCGCCTGTTCCGCCGGCGCATGTGCCGTTCATCCGCTCTTCTAAAGATCTGCCGAAAAAGATAATCTTCGCGTCTTCCCCGCCGAGCTCAATGACGGCGGAAGTATCCGGCACCGTGCGCCGCACAGCCTCTGCCGTTGCGAAAACTTCTTGCACAAACGGCAAGTCGGCAGATTCCGCCGCACCCAATCCGGCTGATCCCGTGATCGCCAAGGCAACGGATTCTCCACCCAACAACCCGGCCGCACTTCTCAACTGCTCGGCCGCCTTTTCGCGTGTTTTTGAATAGTGCCGCTCATAAGAGCGGAATATAATTTCATCAGTTTCCGACAACACAACCGTTTTCACCGTTGTACTGCCTATGTCAATTCCAATACGATACATAATACCTCTTGTTGCTTTCGGAGACATCCCCCATCCCCCTTCGTGCGCGAAGGGAATGTCTCCGGGTCAAATTTAGCTTTGCAGCTTGTTATAACATTATATATCCCCCAGCCGCGTAATTCAATATTTAAATATTGACCAAAGTTGTTGAATACAGGTAACAGAAAGTGCTATAATGATAAAATATGTCTGAGGAGGTATTTTACGGATGAGAAGCAAAACGGATTTTATCTCGTTCATGTCAGAGGCTGGTGTACTTACATTCGGTGACTTTACGGGAAAAAGCGGCAGGAAAATGCCGTATTTCGTCAACACCGGCAATTTCAGAACCGGTATGCACATATCAACGCTGGGCGACTATTACGCGGACATGATCGCGCAAAGCGGACAAAAATTCGACGCGCTGTACGGCCCTGCGTATAAGGGGATAACGCTTGTCGCGGCCGCGGCGGGATCTTTGTACAGGAATTATGGACTGGACATGCCATTCTTCTTCAATCGCAAAGAGGCAAAAGATCACGGAGAGGGCGGATCTATCGTCGGATACAAACCGTCAGACGGCGACAGAATCGCCATCGTCGAAGACGTGGTCACCGCCGGAACTGCCGTGCGCGAGAGTATGGAGATACTGAAAAACACCGCAAACCTCAATGTCACTGCACTTTTTGTATCGGTGGACAGAATGGAACGCGGCCAGGGTACGCTCTCCGCACTTGATGAACTGAAAAATGAGTTCGGCATCAATGTGTATCCGATCATCACCGCGCGGGATATTATTGCCTCGCTTCCGGAAGATGACAACCGTGCTGCAAAAATAGAAGCATATCTCTCGCAATACGGAGCCATCACCTAAGATGGGCATACACGACGGACACAGAAGCCGGCTTCGGCAACGGTTTTTGAAGAGCGGGCTGGATGATTTTGAAAATCACCAAGCGTTAGAACTCTTATTGTTCTTCTCACGCCCGCAGGGGGATGTAAATCCGTTGGCTCATCGGCTGATGGACAGGTTCGGCACCTTCAATGCCGTGCTGGACGCGCCGATTGAAGAGCTGGTCAAAGTCCCGGGTGTTGGGGAAAATACGGCAGTTCTTCTAAAACTCGTGATTGCCGTCAATAGGCGGTATATGGTCTCCCGGTCGCAGAATAATGAGGTTTTGAACTCCACTGAAAAGGCCGGTAAGTTCTTAGCCCCGCGATTTTATGGCGAACGCGACGAGGTCGTATACATGGTGTGCCTTGACGCGAAGTATAAGGTCATCAATTGCAAAATGATGTTCCGGGGCAGCGTGGACACGGCGAATATCAACATCCGCAAAGTGGTGGAGAACGCGCTGGCATTCAATTCAATGAGCGTTATATTGGCTCATAATCACGTCAGCGGCGTGGCGTTGCCATCTGATGATGATTATGCAACCACCCGCCGGCTGATTGATGCGCTTGCCGTTATAGACATCATCCTGGCGGATCACATCGTTGTCGCTGACGATGACTACGTGTCAATGGCGGATAACGGGTTCTTTCTGTAAATACAAAACTGAAAAAGGAGTTTCAATCATGCAAAACAAAAAAGACATCGCATCCGGATTATTTGGCAATTTCAATTGCTCGACGTCTGTTTTCACAGCTTTTTGCGAAGATTACGGTCTGGATCTCGACACCGCCAGGCGCATGGCCGGTGGGCTTGGCGGCGGCTGTCACGCAGGTGAAGTCTGCGGTGCGGTTTCCGGTGCTGTACTGGTCATCGGCTTAAAGTACGGCCAAGATCAAGCGGGAGACAACGATACCAGAACACTTTGTTATGAAAAAACAGACGCATTCATCAAAGCATTTTTGGAAAAGAACCCGGCTCTCACATGCCGCGATCTGCTTGATGTGGACATCACCACCCCCGAAGGAAATGTTTTAAAAATGCAAAAGCGCCACATCTGCGTCAACGCGGTGGAAAGTGCTGCGGAAATCTTGGAAGATCAGGGATATTGATTACAGGGGACACCGTCCCGCAATGTTAGGGATTTTTTATGGAGTTTAAAATCGAAAGCGAGTTCTCCCCGGCGGGCGGCCAGCCGGAAGCTATACGTGCGTTGACCGAAGGGCTGCGTCTGGGATTCGAGGAACAGACTCTGCTGGGCGTCACAGGTTCCGGCAAGACGTATACGATGGCGAAAATCATCGAAGAAGCAAAGCGTCCGGCACTTGTTCTGGCGCACAATAAGGCATTGGCGGCACAGCTTTGCAGTGAGTTCAAAGAATTCTTCCCGGAAAACGCCGTTGAGTTCTTCGTGTCATACTACGATTATTATCAGCCGGAGGCGTATGTCCCGCATACAGACACGTATATTGAAAAAGACTCGGCAATCAATGACGAGATTGAGCGGCTGCGCCACTCTGCCACCTCTTCGCTGTATGAGCGGCAGGACGTTATTGTCGTAGCATCGGTCAGCTGCATATACGGCCTAGGCGACCCGATTGATTACGCAAACATGGTGATCTCTCTGCGTCCCGGAAAAGTCATATCGCGGGACGAGCTATTGAGCAAACTGGTCGCTATACGGTACGAGCGCAACGATGTCGCGTTTGAGCGCAATGCGTTCAGAGTCCGCGGCGATACGGTTGAGATTTTCCCCGCCTACGCCCGTGACAGAGCACTGCGTGTGGAGTTTTTCGGCGATGAGATTGAGAAGATAAGCGAAATCACAGTCGTCACCGGGGTGCCGGACAAAGCGTTGAATCACGTTGCGATCTACCCTGCTTCCCACTATGTCACCACTGACGAGAAGTTGGAACAGGCAATGTCCTATATAAAGGCTGAGATGAAGCAGCGCGTTGAATGGTTCGAGCAGGAGAACAAGCTGATAGAAGCTCAGCGAATTCACCAGCGGACGATGTATGATATCGAAATGCTGACCGAACTCGGCTATTGCAGCGGGATTGAGAACTATTCGCGGATAATATCAGGCCGTCCGCCCGGTTCTGCACCGATGACATTACTGGATTATTTCCCGAAAGACTTTCTGCTGTTCGTGGATGAATCTCACGTCACCCTGCCGCAAGTACGGGCGATGTACAAGTCTGACCGCGCACGTAAGGAGAATTTGATACAGTATGGATTCCGTCTGCCGTCGGCGTTCGATAACCGTCCGCTGATGTTCGAGGAGTTTAACGAGCGGGTGAATCAAGTGATCTACGTCTCCGCGACACCAGCTGAATATGAGAAAGAACGATCCGCCCAGGTGGTCGAACAAATTATCCGCCCGACGGGATTGTTAGATCCCAAAATCTCCGTCCGCCCGGTGGATGGGCAGATTGACGATTTGATATATGAAATCAGAGAGCGAAAAGCGCGGGATCAGCGGGTGCTGATCACCACGCTGACAAAGAAAATGGCCGAAGATCTGACGGCATACCTCACCGCCGCCGGAATTCGCGTGCGGTATCTGCACCACGATATCTCAACGATTGAACGCATGGAAATCATACGTGATCTGCGCCTCGGCGAGTTTGATGTTTTGGTCGGCATCAATCTTCTGCGAGAGGGAATCGACCTACCGGAAGTCTCGCTTGTCGCGATATTGGACGCCGATAAAGAGGGGTTCTTGCGGAGTGCAACGTCATTGATTCAGACCATAGGCCGCGCGGCGCGTAATTCTGAAGGTACAGTGATCATGTACGCTGACCGTGTAACATCTGCCATGCGCACAGCGATAGACGAAACTGAAGCCCGCCGCGAAAAGCAGGAGGCATTCAATAAAGAACACGGCATTGTCCCGAAAACAGTCATCAAAAGCGTACGAGAACTGATCGAAATATCAAAGAGCGATGCTTCAAGCAGAATGCGTGACGGCATCAAGCTGACAAAACGAGAGCTTGAGGAGGAAGTCCGCAAACTCGAAAAAGAAATGGCTGCCGCCGCAAAAATGCTGGAGTTTGAATATGCCGCCACACTGCGTGATCGGATTATCAAGCTCCGCGGTGAGGGCGAATAGCACCGCCCCGTTGACTACAGTACTGCCTCTCCGGTGATGAAAAATGGGGGCAAAACACCTGCCGACTGCGGTCGACACCCTCTTTACTAAAGAGGGCAAAGAGGGTGAGCAACCAACCCCTGCCCTTCTTGGAGGCTGGGGTATTCTCTCAGTCACCTAATTAAGATGAATTGAAAGATAAAGTGAAAGATGATTGAACGTGTGACTTATTTTCTCGGCCAATCTATTATCGGCAGTGCCGCCGCTGTGTTTATTTTGTCAATGGCACCCGGTATTGGTCTGTCGCTCATGATCCCTATGGGCGTGTACTTAGGCTTGCCGCTTCCGTTGTCCGCGCTTGCCAGCATATTAGGCAACTTGGCACCTGTGCCGATTGTCATCATATTCATCAGCAGAATTTTCAAATGGATGCGCACAAAAAGCAAATTCCTCGCGAAGATCGCCGATAAATTTGAGGAAAAGTCGAAGTCACGCGGAGAAACGCGATATCGCAGGGGCGAGTTTTTAGGGCTTTTGATCTTTGTCGCGGTGCCGATTCCGTTCATACCAGGCACCGGCGCATTCACAGCAGCGATGATCGCCGGCGTATTGAACACGCGGATGAAAACGGCCATCACGGCGATAGTTATAGGCACCGTGATATCCGCAACGTTCGTGGCATTGGCGACACATGGCTTGCGAGTTATGTTCTTTTATTAGTATATACAGAAGCACAAATCCCCGGCTGATCAATCAGCCGGGGATTTGTGAAAAGAGAGGAAGATGGTTGGGTATATATGAAACGGAAGAAATAACAAGACTACGAAACCGTGCTTCCGTTTGTACTTATAATAACGCCATAATGCGTACTTTGTGTGAATTAAATTTAAAGAAACTGTAAACTAAAGAAAACATTGCATTTTTTTGATGCAACGACAGTAGGGGCGCACCATTGCGCGGCAATGTCAAGGGGGTTTTCGGATATTTACTAAAATTTTCTACAATATCATAATTACATAACTTCAACTCACGGGGGCTGAATCATTGATTCAGCCCCCGTGGTATGTTATTTGCCATGAATGCGCCGATTTTCCTCTACAGAGTGAGCTCTCCGAATTGCCGGTGACAAATACGCGAGCTAAAGATCCCTTGAGGCGATGGCCTTCTGGCATCAGGTTATTACAAATGGAGTGCGCTTGATTGTTGCAATTGCTGTTTAAATCTGGTATGATTATTTC
>WQVW01000106.1 GCA_009785655.1 Oscillospiraceae bacterium
GTGGCGACTTTATAGACATCTTTGCCAGCGTCATGATATTGCATTCTGTTTGTGTTGAGCGCGTGTTTCAGCATATCCAAATACTCTGTCAGTTTGCGGGGTTTTTCAAGATACCCAACCCTGCCGTACGAAAACGCCTCCCCGGATGGTAGATATCCGTCTTCTGACAAAAGGGCGGGGGAGTCAATCCCCGCGGCTGCGGCCAGAGCGTCGTTTACCCCGCCTTCAGCCGCGTCAAGATTCGTGTGCATACAGATTGCCGATACGCCGCCGGAGAGCAGTCGGACAATTTTTCTGCCGATTGTGTCGGTATCAGTGACGCTTTTCAGCGAAAAGAATAGTGGGTGATGAGACACAATCAGTCCCGCGCCGATATCCAGCGCCTCCGATATCACATCGTGCGTTATATCCAGGCTGACAAGGATATTTGAAGCATCGCCCGCCGCCGTCCCGACCAGGAATCCCACATTGTCGAAATCCATCTTCATTTCAACCGGTGCGATGGAGTTCAGGTATTCATATACATCGTTTACACTGATCAATTTGCGACCTCCTTTATGTAAGATACCAAAGTCATATTGCTGTTTACCACGACTTCTTCACCTACACGTCTGTATCCGAGCTTTTCATAAAAGTGAATGTTACGCTCTTCCTGCAAGATTGTTTCAAGCTCCCATGTTTCCGCGTCCGGATATCGCGCCTCCACCAGATTCATGGCGATTTGCCCGATTTTCATATCCCTGAATCGCGGCAGAATAAATATGCCGCCAAGTCTGAATCGCGTTGTGTCAAGTTGCCAAGCTGTGCGCACACCGCCGACTATCTCGCCGTCTTTGAGGATGAAGAAATGTTCCCGAGAAGGCGCGCTTATCCGCGCGATAACTTGTGTCAATGATTCTGCGGCCGGACTTGTCTCGTGATCCTGATACTTTTCAAGAAGCGGCGCGTAAGCTTCCACTTGCAGTTTGTGCCATTGTGGGGCGTCAGCAATTGTCAATTTTTGAAGTTCAATTTTCATATCCACCCCGGCGAGAATGACAGTGTATAGTTTATCTCTGTCGCTCACAGTTGATGTGTCGCGTATGGTGTAGCCGTTTTCGATGAGGAAATCGTGCAATTTATCCAGCTTTGTCTGCGGTTGCAATATAAGCCTTACACGCTGTTGCCGCAGCCATGGTGCGGCGGCGATGATGCCTGCGATATTTTCCCCGCCGATGCCGGAGATGACAACTGTATCAACCTCACGTTCGCCGACTCCGTCAAGTCCCGGGGCTGTGACGAATTTGATTCTGTTTTCCACACCATATTTTGCGGCTGTTCGCCGCGCGGAGGCAAGCGAACCTGCGCTGATGTCCGAGGCGATGATAGTGCTGGCGATATTGTGCTGGGCGAGATATACAGGCAAAAATCCATGATCGGTGCCGATATCAGCCACTGCCGCGCCTTTTTCGATATAATCCGCAATCACACCGAGTCTTTTGGGGAGTTTAAGTAACCGTTCCATACTCTTTCCTTTGCGTATCAAAACAGCGGGCGCACTTTTAATACGTGCGCCCGCTGTTTTAGCATTTGCCACTATTGTTTCAGCGCGTTTAGTTTTGCCAACAGTTCGTTTGTGTCAACATTGTGCGCCTGACATGCTTCGTCAAGCGTTTCTGTGTTGGCCATTGCACAGCCCATGCAGTGCATTCCGATAGATTGCAGCAGCGGAATCGCGGCTTCGGCGATATCCATATCCAATATATCTGCGATGATTGTATCCTTGGTAACTTGAGTCATTTCCATTGAACCTCCATATATTTTGGTTGTTTTATTTTATAAACATTACATCTATTATATACGCTTCCGCCGCCATTTTCAATATATTTCTGTTGCGTAATTTAATTATTTGGTGTAGTATATTCAATGCGCCGCATCCTACGATAGGGAGGAGTGGCAGCAAGGAGGAATTTTTTATTATGAAAGACACAAAAAAGATGGTACAATTGGCCGTACTTGTCGCAATCATCGCAATCATGGCGTTCACGCCGCTTGGGTTTCTCAGAGTGGGAGTTGTTGAAATCACACTTATGATGATTCCCGTGGCAGTCGCCGCTATTGTTGTCGGCCCCGCAGGCGGGGCTATCGCAGGCGGGGCTTTCGGAATCACAAGCTTCATACAGTGCTTTGGGATAAGCCCGTTCGGAACCGCGCTTATGAACATTAACCCATTCTATACATTTATTTTGACCATAGTTACGCGCATACTTGCCGGGTGGATTCCCGGACTTATTTACAAGGCGCTGGTCAAGACAGGGAATAAGACAGTCTCGGTAATGGCGGCAAGTATCGCGGCGCCTGTTATGAACACTGTGCTGTTTGTTGGGACGCTGATTTTGCTTTTCGGCCAAACTGAGTTTATTAGGGGTTTTGGAGAGACAGCGTGGCAGGTAGTCACATTTCTTGTGGGATTAAACGCGCTTATAGAGCTTGGGGTCGGCTTTGTCGCCGGCACCGCTATCAGCAGATCTCTCGTGCACTTTTTCCCCGATAGAAAGTCTATGACTGAAAAAGGATAGTGAGCATATGATACTTGCAATCGACGTCGGCAACTCAAACATTGTTATCGGGTGCATTGATGGTGCGGAGATATCCTTTGTTTTTAGGATGTCAACCAGCATCCCCAAAACAGCGGATGAGTATGCGTCCGGTATCAAAAGCATACTGGACTTTCACGGCGTTGCGCGTGAGGAAATCAAGGGTGCTGTGATATCTTCGGTTGTGCCGCCGCTGACGGGCGTGCTGAGACAGGCCGCGAAAATGTTGGCAGGCGTCGGCGCGATTGTTGTTGGTTCAGGGATTAAAACAGGTATGAACATATTGATCGACGACCCGGCGCAGCTCGGCGCTGATATGGTCGCCACGGCAGTCGGCGCAATTTCGACATACAAGCCGCCGGTGATTATCGTAGACATGGGTACGGCGACAAAGCTGACAGTGCTTGATAAAAATGGAAGCTTTATAGGGGGCGCGATTATGCCCGGTGTCGCGCTCTCTATGAACGCACTATCAGTCGGCACATCGCAGTTGCCGAAAGTGCCGATTGAAGCGCCGCCGAAATACATCTGTGCCAACACGATAGACTGCATGAAAAGCGGTGCGATATATGGCGCGGCGGCAATGATTGACGGCATGACGGCGCGTTTTGAAGAGGAACTCGGCGAACCGGCGAGCCTAGTCGCCACCGGCGGCCTCTCCAGCGCGGTATACACCCACTGCAAGCGCGAAATTGCGTTTGACCCGAACCTGATTCTACGTGGGCTTGGGATAATCTATGAGAAGAACAAGCGGAAATAGTTGCGGGGAAAAACACCCGCCGACCGCAGTCGGCGGGTGTTTTGTTTATACGTAGAAAATTTACATAATTGGAGGAATGCAAAATGGAATTATGGCGATTTCTTAGCCTAAACTTAATTATCCCGCTCGTAATGGTTGTGGCGGGCATTTGTTTTAGAAATGGTTTGCCAAGGAAAGTGAACTGGTGGGCTGGGTACAGAACGCCAATGGCCTGCAAAAATCAAGAAACTTGGGTGTTCGCGCATAAATATTTGTCGAAAATATGGATTCCGCTTGGCCTTATATTCCTTATTATTTCCATTGGAGCTACGATTTTTGCAGAACGCGGCACATTTGCGCCTGAGACTTTGCCATGGATTGCAGGAGCGCAATTACTTGTTTTTTTCTTAGTAACTTTCATACCTACCGAAATAGCACTGAGAAAAGCATTTGATAAAAACGGAGAACGCAGACGGTAAGCGAAACGTCGCAAGGTACTCGAACGTTGTGAGCAGAGAAGCGAATAAGCATTATGCGCATTTGCGTATTGCGACGCGACGACCGGAGTACACAAAATAAACAACTAATAAAAAATATAGGTGAACAAACATGATAACTGTAAACAATTTAAGTCTGCAATTCGGCGGGACAACGCTGTTTTCACGCGTGGATTTGCAATTCACAGCAGGGAACTGCTATGGTGTCATCGGCGCGAACGGCGCGGGGAAATCGACGTTTTTGAAAATCTTGGCAGGGGAGACGGATTACACAAGCGGCAGTGTTGAATTAAAGCCGGATGTGCGCATGTCAGTCCTCAAACAGGATCAAAACATGTATGATGATTACACCGTTATCGAGACGGTGATTATGGGTAATGCCCGGCTTTTCGAGTGCGGCAAGGAAAAAGACGCGCTGTACTTGAAAGAAGATTTCAGCGATGAAGACGGCATCCGCGCCGCTGAGCTTGAGGAAGAGTATGCCGAGCTTGGGGGATGGGAAGCGGAATCAAACGCATCTCAGCTGTTGCAGGGGCTTGGTATCCCGACCGAGCTGCATGAAGCGCAGATGAGCACGATGGAGCCGCGCCAGAAAGTCAAAGCACTGCTGGCACAGGCATTGTTCGGCTCGCCGGATATTATTCTGCTGGACGAGCCGACGAACAACCTGGACGTCAACTCCGTCGTCTGGCTGGAGGATTTTCTGATGGACTATGAGGGGACGGTCATCGTCGTTTCGCATGATCGTTTCTTTTTAAATACAGTCTGTACGCATATTGTGGATATCGACTTCGGCAAAATAAAAATGTATGTCGGTAACTACGATTTCTGGTATGATTCAAGCCAGCTTATGCAACGGCTACTTCGGGAACAGAACAAGAAGAGTGAAGATAAAATCCGTGAGTTGGAGGAGTTTATCCGCCGGTTCTCGGCGAATAAATCCAAGTCACGCCAAGCAACGTCTCGCCGCAAGTTGATTGAGAAAATCTCATTAGAAGATATGCCGGCGTCCACGCGTAAATATCCGTGGGTTGGGTTCAAGATGGAGCGCGAGCCGGGGAAAGACAGGCTGTTCGTCACCGATGTATCCAAAACCATTGACGGCGTGAAGGTTCTGGACAAAGTCAGCTTCATCATGGGCAAAGATGACAAGATTGCGTTTATCGGCGATAACGAGATTGCGATAACGACAATGTTCAAAATCTTGGCGGGTGAGATAGAGCCCGACGAGGGCGAAGTCAAATGGGGAGTATCCACCACACAGGCGTATTTTCCGAACGATAACTCGGAGTATTTTGATGACAGTGATCTCAGCATTATGGACTGGATGCGCCAGTTCTCTGAAGATAAGCGCGAGAGTTATCTGCGCACATTCTTGGGACGCATGATCTTCACTGGAGATGACGTTTACAAGCAGGTAAAAGTGTTGTCCGGCGGTGAGAAGGTGCGTTGTATGCTCTCGAAGATGATGCTATCCGGCGCCAGTGTGCTACTGCTTGACCAGCCGACCAATCACCTAGACTTGGAAAGCGTGGCCGCGCTGAACAACGGCATGTCCGGTTTCAACGGAAACATAATCTTCACAACGCACGACCATCAGTTGATACAGACGGTCGCGAACCGGATCATAGAGTTCAAAGACGGCGGCATTATCGACCGGGCGATGACTTATGATGAGTATATTGAGAGTATGAAAGCGGCAGATAAGTAATTCAACCACTTGAAAGAAAGCTCCCCGCCAATGGCGGGGAGCTTTTAGTGTGTCTACTCGTAACGCTCTAGATCGGCGAAAAAATTCTGAATGGGCGTGCGATACATTTCCGCCAATGCAAGAAGGACGCTTACCCGGATATTATATTTACCCAATTCCATTTGCGATATGATTTCTCTGCTAATATCTAGTCCTTGAATCTGTAATTTAGCAGCGACATTTTCTTGAGATAATTGTGATTCTGCTCTATACTTTTTCAGATTCACGCCAATAGAAATATCTTGCTTCAACCTGTTAGCCATACAATTCACCTGTTTTTTGGAACTTATATATTCCACTTGATTGTCGCATATTTTTGTGCTAATATTGGAATGTATGCGTTACAATCAGGGAAATGGAGGTGATTTTATGCGGCAATTCACAATTGAACTCGATGAGATGGTTTGTAAATGGCTGGAGCACATTTCGGAGCTAACTGGAAAACCCATAGAAAGCGTCATCGCCAATGGGATATATAACCAAGTTGTCGTTTTGGAGGACAATATTTTTAAATCTTTCACAGATTCGGAGTAAAAAC
>WQVW01000107.1 GCA_009785655.1 Oscillospiraceae bacterium
AAGTAGTGTTTTGTTCCTGTCTGGCACGCCCGATAGGATTTGAACCTACGGCCTTTGGAGTCGGAGTCCAACGCTCTATCCAGCTGAGCTACGGGCGCTCGTCGCTTGCCGGCTACGTTCCGCTGCGTCTGTCCAAGGACGGACATTCGCTTCACTTCGCCGTCGCTCCTCTCCAACGCAAATCGTATAGGATCCGCGTTGAGATACGGGGGCTTCGCCTTGGGTGCGGGGATGATTATATCAAAAAATCCACCGCATGTCAAAGCAAAAAAGATTCTATTTTTACAGGATGGACATACATATAAAAAAGAGCAGACAAAGCCACTAACAAAAACGGAGGTGCCTCAACAATGGCATATGACGACAGATATAAGGTTGCGGAGCTTCCGCATAACGTAATCCTGGAAGGGCGGCGCCGTCTCTCCGTCTCCGGCGTGGCGGATGTGGAGAGTTTTGACGAGCATGAGATCGTTATGGGAACCGCGCAAGGCGTTCTGGTACTGCAAGGGCAAGAACTACGGATCGAAAAACTCAGCCTAGACTCCGGCGACATAACGGTCGAAGGGTTGATTAACAAGTTGGAATATGAAGAGCAATCCCTCCCCACCCAAGGCTTCTTCGCACGGCTGTTTGGATAATTCCACGCAAGCGGGCAATGGTGCATTTGTAAGGATGAACTGCGTTCGCCCTCCATCATCGCAATAGATTTTATCAGCACGCACTGTGCGCGGGAATCTCGCCATATGTCAGTATGACACATGGCCAAAGGAGAGACCATTATGGAGTTAACAATATCTCAGCAGTTGATTGAGGCGGTTTCCGCCCTGCTTTTGGGTGTCTCTGCCGGATTTTTGTATGACATATTGCGTGCGGTGCGGCGGCGGACAGATTCAAAAGCCGTGACCGCTGTGTTGGATTTCCTGTTCTGGGTGGTCGCCGGTGTGCTGCTGTTCGCCGTGGGATTCTTGGCGGGACAAGGGCGGCAGCGGGTGTATATGACGGTGCTGGCCATCATATCCGCCGCTGTGTATTTTTGCACGTTGAGCCGTATATTTATGCTGTTGTGCGAAAAACTGGTGGATTTTGTGCTGCTGATTCTCAAACTTCTCACGTATCCGCTCGTCCTGCTTGTCAGATTTTTGAAAAAAATCATAGAAATGGAAAAAAAACGCTTCCAATATCAGCGAAAATGGTATACAATAGCGGGAAAGAGATGTTTATTGCGCTCACGCCGACAGCTGGTACAGAAGCAGACGGCGCGCGCCAGCAAAAGAGGAGATGGCTATGAGGCTAAGGCGATCAAGTATATTTACGAAAATACTCGTGTTTGCACTGCTGATATACGGTGTAGCAAACTTGATAGGCATGTGGACAAGGATAGAGTACGCCCGGGTCGAACAAGACGATCTCAACGCCAGAATAGAGGCGCAGGAAAACGCTAATGCCGCCAAAGAGTTCACGTTGGAACACTATGACGACTTAGGTGTGGTTGAAGACATCGCCAGGACATATCTCGGTCTCGTCAGGCCGGATGATATATTGTTCCAGTATGGGAATTGATGAACAACCCGCTTCGCTGGGCTTTTTCATCAGAAGCCGGGACTGGAACACCGCGTTGCGGCGCGGGACGCATTCCGGCGAAAAGGACACGGATCTGCATGTGTATACATAAGTTTTCTATAGATTAAGAGGTTGTTCATGGATATAGTAGTCGGTGAAGTTGTTGAAGGTAAGGTTTCCGGAATCACAGCGTTTGGTGCTTTTGTTACGGTGGGGTCTGGTAAATCCGGCTTGGTGCATATTTCGGAAATAGCCGCCGAGTTTATAAGTAACGTCAGCGACTATCTGAAAGAAGGGCAGGATGTTACCGTCAAGGTCATCGGCATAGATAACTCCGGGCGGCTGAATTTGTCAATAAAGCAGGCCTTGCCCCCCACGCCCGCACCGCCTGCATCCCGGCAATCTCCGCCCCCATCGCGTCCGCAACGGCCGCCGATGCAGCCAAGGGCGAAAGTGCCGGTCGCCGAACCGACGTTTGAAGATAAACTGAAGCGCTTCATGCAGGATTCTGACAGCAAAATGTCCGGAATGAAGACTGCGCACCAGAAGGGATCTAAGCGCAGACGATAAAATATTTTTGAATGACGACTCTAGGCGTGTTTGGGGCGCATATGCAATTCTCAGACACGTCTTTGTTATACGGATATTGGCGTTTAAAATCATTTCGTGATGACAAAACAAGATAAAATCATTTACAATTCAACAATTCACAATTGCACTCCGGCACTTAATGTGATATTCTAAAGACCGCAGACACAGTGATGTGTCGGCGGTCTTATGTTCCATTTTGTCAATATTAAAAAGGTAGGTGCTTCATCATGTCCATGCCGTATCAGCACAAAGAAATCAAAATATTCTCCGGCAACGCGAACATTCCGTTCGCTGAAGACGTATGCCGGAACATTGGTGTACGGCTGGGAGATTCCACCATCACCGCATTCTCTGATGGAGAAGTGTCTGTCTCGCTGTACGAAACCGTGCGCGGGGCGGATGTTTTTTTGATCCAAACAACCTCTATACCTGTCAATGACCATTTGATGGAACTTTTGATTATGATCGACGCCTGCAAACGTGCCTCTGCCGGGCGGATTACTGCGGTGATGCCGTATTTATGTTATTCGCGGCAGGACAGAAAGGCCAAGTCTCGTGACCCTATTTCGGCAAAACTGGTGGCGAATCTGATCATGTCCGCCGGGGCTGACAGGGTGCTTACCATGGATTTGCACGCCGCGCAGATTCAGGGGTTCTTCGATATTCCGGTCGATAATCTGTTTGGCAGTCTGCTGTTTACTGAATACTATCAGCACAAATTCGGCGGCAAGACGGATGATATTATGGTCGTCTCCCCCGATATCGGCTCTGTTGCCAGGGCGCGTATGTTCGCCATGAAACTGGGGCTTGATCTCGCCATTGTGGACAAACGCCGGGAGAAAGCGAATCAAGCGGAGGTGATGAATATCATCGGCTCTGTCGAAGGCAAGCGGATCATTCTGTTCGATGACTTGGTTGATACTGCCGGCAGTCTTTGCGGAGCCAGTCAGGCCCTGATTGAAATCGGCGGCGCCAGTGAGGTATACGCCTGCGCCAGCCATGGCCTGCTCTCCGGCAAGGCGATCGAAAGAATTGAAGCCAGCGCGATTAAAGAGTTGGTGGTGTCTGACTCCATTCCGTATCCGAAGGACAAGCCCCAGTGCGATAAAATCCACTACCTGTCAGCCGCCCCGCTGTTCGCGGAAGCCATCGGGCGGATTTACGAAGAAGTATCTATTTCGACGTTGTTCAGGTAGAGTCAGTCCCATTCGTACGCCAAACAAAACACCCGTCTGGCGCGGAGCCACCCTCTTTACTAAAGAGGGCTGGGATGGGAGTCTGAGGTTACCTAAAAGAGAGCCCTCGTCCTAAGCCCCCTTCGCGCACGAAGGGGGCTGTCCCTCGAACCACCGACAATCCTAATATCGGAGAACACAATTATGCCATTTTGGAAAAAACAAGGCGGAATCACACATATCGCCGTATTTTTGGGCAACCCCGGGCGGGAATATGAACGCACCCGCCACAACGTTGGGTTCATGTGCGGGGATCTGTTTGCCGAAAAATTGGGTGTAAAAATTAATAAACTGAAATTCAGCGCACTGACGGCAACAGCAGCCGTCGGTGGAACGCGAATTTTTCTGATGAAGCCGCAGACATATATGAACCTTTCCGGCGGCGCGGTCTGGCAGGCGATGAGTTTTTACAACGTCCCGCCTGAGCGTGTGATTGCCATCGCCGATGATGTCACGCTGCCGGTCGGAAAACTGCGGATACGCCGCAAAGGTTCTGCCGGCGGGCACAACGGGCTGGCCGATATAATCAAAAAATGCGGCGGTGATGAATTCCCACGTATCAAAATCGGCGTTGGCTCCCCGCCGGAACAATGGGATATGGCCGATTGGGTGCTGTCTAAATTCTCCCCAGCTGATGAAAAGGAAATCAACGCCGCGATATCAAACGCAGAAAAAGCACTGGAAACAATGATCGTATCCGGCGTGGACGCCGCGATGAGTGCGTATAATTAACAGCCCCTGGCGGCGAACACAGTTTGTCCCGGCGTACCTATAATCATAATCCGGAGGATTATTTATGCCCACACCAACTCCCCATTCCCAAACACCGATGATGAAACAATACTTCGACCTGAAAGAACGCTGTCCTGACAGCATTCTGTTCTTCCGGCTCGGGGATTTTTATGAGATGTTCGGCGATGATGCGCGGGTCGCAGCGAAAGAGCTCGATCTTACGCTGACCTCTCGCGATAAGTCAACCGATAATCCGCATAACCGTATGCCGATGTGCGGCGTGCCGCATCACTCGTCGGAGGCTTATATCGCGCGGCTGATTGCCAAAGGCTACAAAGTGTCAATCTGCGAACAGGTGGAAGACCCGGCCGAAGCGAAAGGATTGGTCGCGCGCGATATCGTCCGCGTCGTCACGCCGGGAACATTGTATGAACCCTCAATGCTGGACGAAAGCCGCGGGAACTACCTCTGCGCCGTTTACTTAGGCGACATGGCGGCCATCTGCTTCGCCGACATGTCCACCGGTGAGATATCAGTCAGCGAGTTCGACACCCCCGATCTGCGGAAAATAGAAAACGAATTGTCCGTTTTCTCCCCGGCGGAGGCGATTTTCGGCGGTGACCCGGAACTTTGCCAGCAACTGGCCGAATTCCTGACGGCGAAGATTAACTGCCTGTGTCAATACTGTGACACCATGTTCGGGCATGACGATGCATTCAACCTGCTGGGCAGCGTGTTTAGCGCGGAGCGGATTGAAGCGTTGATCCCGGCTGCCAGGCGTGCCATCGGCGGATTGCTGTCATACGTGAAAGACACGCAAAAAAGCGACGCAATGCATTTAAAGCCTATCTCCCGCAACGAAAGCGGAGCATATATGGAGCTGGATCTAAACACAATCCGGAATTTGGAATTGCTGTCAATCCTCTCCACCGGCGAAACCAAGGGCAGTTTACTCTCTGTGCTGGATCAGACGAAAACACCGATGGGTCGCAGATTGTTGCGAACCTGGGTGCTGCGCCCGCTGCTACACCCGGATCCGATAAAGCAACGCCTTGCCGCCGTTGGCGAACTGCACGCCGAAACGGTGTTACGCGGGGAACTCACCCGCAGATTGCGCTATGTGGCCGATACCGAGCGGCTGCTGTCCCGGATCGCATACAAAAGTGCCTCGCCGCGGGATCTGAAACTGCTGGCATCATCCATCGCCGCCGTGTGCGAGATAAAAGAGATTCTGCACACGGTTATCTGCCCCGCGTTGCGCGAGTGTGCCGACGCCGACGACCTCGCCGATATTGCCAAGCTGATTGACGACAGTATTATGGACGAACCGCCACTTTCCGCGCGGGATGGAAACGTTTTTAAAGCGGGTGTAGACACGGAAGTAGACCGGTTGCGCAACCTGCTTGACAACAGCGCGGAGGCGTTGATTGCAATTGAGGTAAAGGAGCGCGAGCGGACAGGCAAAAAGCTGAAAGTCGGCTATAACAAGGTTTTCGGGTATTATATCGAAATTCCCCGGTCATCTTCCGAAGATGTGCCGGGCGACTATATAAGAAAACAAACCCTCGCCAATGCGGAGCGTTTTATCACGCAGGAGCTAAAAGAGCTGGAAGCAGACTTGCTGTCCGCCAAGGATAAACTCGCGGCAATCGAGCTGCGGATGTATAACGAACTGTTAGACAAGCTCGGCACACAGGCGGCGCGGATTCAGGAGACATCGCGCCTGGTGGCAAATCTCGACGTATACTGCGCCCTGGCAGAAGCCGCGCGGGCAAATAATTACGTCTGTCCGAACATCGACATCGGTGGAACGATTGACATAACAGCCGGGCGTCACCCAACGGTGGAACGCTCTCGAACCGATATCTTGTTCGTGCCGAATGACGCGCTGCTCGACTGGGAAACGAACCGTTGCATTCTGCTGACCGGCCCCAACATGGCCGGAAAATCAACATACATGCGGCAG
>WQVW01000108.1 GCA_009785655.1 Oscillospiraceae bacterium
AGAATACGCTGCTATCCATCGCCGCTGGTACCGCAATTTACATGCTGCTTGTGCAGTTTGTATTCTGAGTTGTGAAATTTAAGAAACCAGTTGATAAAACCCAACGAAATCTGGTATAATGATTCAAATCGTTTCATGTCTGGGGGATGTGAAACATGATGCAAATGGAGGATCGACAGTGATTAGAGAGACCATGTCGTTTATTAAAGCGCAAGACCCGGAGATCGGTGCGGCGATAGAGAAAGAATACACACGTCAACGTCGGAATATTGAGCTTATCGCGTCCGAAAACTGCGTGAGCGAGGCTGTTTTGGCTGCAGCCGGGACCATTCTGACGAACAAGTACGCTGAAGGTTATCCAGGTAAGCGTTACTACGGCGGCTGTGAGGAAGTAGATGTCGCTGAATCCATCGCGATTGAGCGGGCGAAAAAGCTTTTTAACGCTAAATTTGCCAATGTGCAGCCGCATTCAGGAGCCACGGCAAATTACGCGGCGTTCATGGTTTTGACCAATCCAGGCGACACCATTCTAGGCCTGAATCTCGACCACGGCGGGCATTTGACGCATGGCAACCCGGCGAACTTTTCCGGGAAATATTATAATGTCGTCCAATATGAAGTCACACCGGACACCAATCTGATCGATTACGACGAAGTATATCGCCTGGCGAAAGCATACAAACCGAAAATGATTATCGCCGGTGCGTCGGCGTATTCGCGAGTCATTGATTTTGAGAAGTTTGCTGAAATCGCGAAAGAAACAGGTGCTTATTTAATGGTGGATATGGCGCACATCGCGGGTCTTGTCGCTGCGGGAGAGCACCCGAGTCCCGTGCCGCACGCTGATATTGTAACAACCACCACGCATAAGACATTAAGAGGCCCCAGGGGTGGATTAATTTTGACGAACAATGAAGCGCTTGCGAAAAAAGCAAATTCAGCCGTTTTTCCCGGTGCGCAGGGCGGCCCGCTGATGCACATTATCGCGGCGAAAGCCGTTGCGTTTGGAGAGGCGTTGAAGCCGGAATTTAAAGCGTATCAAAAGCAAGTACGCAAAAACGCCAAAGCATTGGCAGAGTGTTTGGTAGGTCACGGATTCGACCTTGTATCCGGCGGTACGGATAATCACCTGATGCTTGTCGATCTGCGCAAGTTCAACAGGACTGGGCGCGATATGGAAAAGATGCTGGATGAAGTATATATCACGGTAAACAAAAACAAGATACCGTTCGACCCTGAAAGTTCGGCCGTGACAAGTGGCATACGCCTTGGCACCCCCGCCGTGACAAGCCGCGGATTTGGTGAAGATGACATGCAGAAAGTTGCGGAACTTATCTATCTGACGGCATCCGATTATGATGCCAATATTCAGTATATCAGGGACGAGGTCAACAAGCTGTGCGAGAAGCACCCGCTTTATGATTAACATACTCACATGGACATAAGGCCGGGAGATATTCTGTCGTTGAAAAAAAAGCACCCATGCGGTGCAGATCAATGGCAGACATTGCGTGTCGGTGCTGATTTCAAGCTGAAATGCTGTGGCTGTGGACACGAGATCATGGTTCCGCGCGTGAAGATTGAAAAGAACATAAAAAAGATAGAGAGACCAGACGGCGGATGCCTGTAGGGGCGAACATCATTCACCCGTGGATTTCGCCTTTAGGGTTTGTGTGATTAATGAACCCACGCAGTGCGCCCTACGGATTGCTATCTGTGAATATTTCACCGAATATGTCAGCAATACGCGGATAGAATAAAAAAGCGTACGTGCTTCCCATGTCCGACACGGATTTAAGCTTGCGTTGCAGAGTTTCCGCGTTGTCATGCAGCACGAAATGTGTGCTGTGATTGTCGTGGTATGTAAAATAATTCACCATCAGTTCTGGCGAGAAAAATGACTTGGGGTTATGGCGGTCAATAAGCGCGCGGAACTCGTTGTTTGATAATTCGCGCCCTGTACCGGACAAGGCAGGGAGTGAAAAATCCATCATGACGCGCTCTATCTCAACCGCCAAGCGGTTCGTGCCGTATTTTTTGATGGCGTCCACCAGCCGCCGCGTCAGTGTCCCGCCGGAAATCGCCGCCGAAATGCGGACGATTGTATGATCCCCCGTTTCAGCCAAATCTTCCGGTACAAAATATTCGAGGCTATGTGTCAAAGCCTCTTTTGCCAGTGCCATGGAAAGCGAAATTTGTGAAGGCGAGCCCGGATAGCTTCCAGCGTTGATTACGATGCCCGTGAAAGCGCGCTTGCCGCATTCTCCGATGATGTCGGCAATCAATGACGCCATCGGTCCGCCGCCGGTGAATCCGCTGGTGTCCAGAACCATAAACCCGCCGCGTATATCCGACGCGCGCTGTGAACGGTACAGCCGGAAACCGTGGCCGATCCTGTAGCTCATATGGGCGGCGATGCCGGAATGCGTAACAGCGGCAGCAGTTTCAGGAGGCGTTGCGAGGATTATTTTTGGTATACCGCTCAACTGCAAATCCCTCCCCGACGATTCATACGCGAATACATAATAATTATGCTGTTTGGAGGCTTATTATGAGCTTTTCTCCCGTGCCGCGGTATTCATTCCGCAACGTGACGGATATCGCGCCGGATTTTCTGAAAGAACGTGGAATCAAATTTTTAATGGTTGATCTTGACAATACGCTGGCCGCATACGGACAAACAAAGCTGACGGACGCAGTCAGTAAATGGGCAGACCATATGAAAAACAGCGGGATTGAGTTATACATTATCTCAAACACTTTGAAGAAAGAACGGGTGGCATCATTCGCGCAACAGCTTGTTGTCGAATCCATCAGTGGTGCAGGGAAGCCGTCACCGAAAGGCATCCTGTCGGCGATGAACGCCATGGGCTATGAAGCTGGCGAATCCGCGCTCGCCGGCGACCAGATTCTCACCGATACGCTGGCCGCGAACTCAGCGGGGGTCTTGTCGATACTACTGCGCCCGATAAGATGCCAAAACCCGTTTTTGGCGATCAGATATATGCTTGAAGCACCGTTTCGCTTAGCTTGCAAGAATAGGATGTGACAATGATGGAAAATATTGAAAGAATTAAACGTGCCCTGGCAAAAGAAGATTGCAAGGCGATGTTGATCTCAAGCCCCATCAATCGGTTGTTTGCCACAGGATTCTCGTCCAGTGCCGGGATATTGCTTGTGACAGACCGCGATGCATGGTTCTTTACCGATTTCCGCTATATAACAGCGGCTGAAGCGGCGGTGTCAAAACATGCGAAAGTTATATTGATCACGAAGCAAGGGGCTTATACAACGGAACTGAATAAGGTTTTTGCGGAAAATGGGATATCAGCGGTCGGGTTTGAAGAAGGTGCGGTGACATATGCCGAGTATAGGGAATGGGGAGAAAAACTGACGGCGGAACTCCGACCCAATCAGAAGCTTTTAGATACTTTGCGTGCCGTCAAATCAGAAAACGACATAGCAAAGATGAAGGCGGCAGAGCGTATCGCGGAAAAATCGTTTGAGGAAATATTGCCGATCATCAGCACAGATATGACCGAGAAACAATTGGCGGCGGAACTGATCTACAGAATGTTGAAAAACGGGGCGGACGACGTGTCGTTTTCACCGATTGTTGTATCGGGTGAACGGTCAAGCCTGCCGCACGGTGTGCCGGGGGACAGAAAAATCGAAAAAAGTTTCCTGACGATTGATTTCGGCGTCAAGCTGGACGGCTGGTGCAGTGACACGACAAGAACACTGTGCATCGGCCAACCAAGCGATGAGATGGTCAAAGTGTACGACACAGTGCTTCGTGCGCAGGAGGCGGGCATTGCTGCGGCTCGTGTCGGCATCGCGGGGGAAGATATCGACAAAGCCGCGAGAACAGTGATTGAAGACGCTGGATTTGGGGATTATTTCGGGCATGGATTTGGCCACGGTATCGGTATGGAGGTGCACGAGTTCCCAAGAGCGTCCCCGGGACATACAGCTAAAATGCCGAACGGCGCAGTGATCTCTGCCGAACCCGGGATTTATCTGCCAGGCAAATTCGGTGTCCGGATTGAAGACGTGATCTACATTACGGAAAATGGATGTGAAAACATAACAAACTTGCCCAAAAAGTTGCTGATTTTGGAGTGAGATAACAAAATTAACAAGGGACGATGGCAATCGTCCCGACGCAATAATGGCAACGAGCGTATGCTGCTATACAAACAACATATGCTTCCAGGCGGATTGCCATCCGCATCAATAATAATATTCTTGCAATCTTGGCCAAAATGGGATAAAATATCTCGATAAAGAAGACACTACGAGGGGGAACAGAAAATGATTTCAGCAGGTGATTTTAAAAACGGCGTGACGTTTGAGTGGGACGGAAAAGTAATGCAGGTGGTGGAATTCCAGCATGTGAAACCGGGAAAAGGCGCGGCGTTTGTCCGTACGAAACTGAGAAACGTTATCACAGGCGCGGTGGTGGAGAATTCGTTCAATCCATCGGATAAATTTGAAAACGCTTTTGTAGAGCGCCGCGAGATGGAATACAGCTATAACGATGGGGATTTATACTACTTTATGGATCTCGAATCTTACGAGTTGGAGCCGATTGACAAGAGTCTTCTTGGAGACAACTTCAAGTTCGTCAAAGAAAACATGCACTGCACAGTGCACGCGTACAAGGGCAAGGTGTTCAATGTTGATCCACCTAATTTTGTTGATTTGGTAATCACCCAAACAGATCCGGGTCACAAAGGCGACACGGCGACGAATGTGACAAAACCCGCCATTGTAGAGACAGGTGCGGAGGTTAAAGTGCCGCTGTTTATCAGTGAAGGAGAGAAGATCCGCATAGATACAAGAACAGGCGAGTATCTTGAGCGGGCAAAAGGTTAGGCTTGAATAATAATGGAGGTGAAAAGTCAATGTCAATAAAGGAAAAAGTCGCATATTTAAAAGGTCTTGCCGAAGGGCTTGGCTTGGATGCAGAGTCGAAAGAAGGAAGACTGATGTCGGTGATTATCGACACACTTGCCGATATGGCCGATGACATTGAAGCGCTGTCTGATGCCGCAGTCAATATGGAAGAAGAGCTGGATGCAATCACAGATACGCTGGCGGATGTTGAAGAGTTTCTTTTTGACGATGAGTATGACGACGACGATTATGACGATTTCGATGCGCATGACGACTGTGAATGCGAATGCGATTGTTGTCAAGGGGAGTTTGCTTGTGAGGTGGAGTGCCCCGCCTGCGGTGAGGAGATCACGATTGACGAAGCGACGTTAATCAGCGGTTCAGCCAATTGTCCCGCTTGCGGCAAAGAACTGGAGTTTGAACTCGACGAGGACGACGAAACAGAAGCAGAATGAAAAACAAGGACGCCGGATATGTTGAATAACATCCGGCGTCTTTGCTTTATGGCACGTACTAGGTATTTATTTAGCGTTTTGGGATTTTTGAGTGCTATCCGTACTTTGATTCTTGTTTTGACCGTTGTTGTCTGTCGCTTGGGACTGGGAAGATTGCGGTTGAGACTTATTATGGCCGCTGTTTGAATGCTTGTTGTTCTTGTTTTTTGCCACTGCGTCCACCTCCTTCAATAAAGCTGACCATATTTTGCTCAAAGCGCGGCTGAATTATACAATGTTAGTGAAACTTCCATATAGATGGTTTCGTATGTGACGGCAGCAAGAGGCCGGATTTCGCAGAAAACTCCAGTGTAAAAATAGGCATTTCCTCAGCGATTGGCGCGATGGTGAGCGGGTCGAAGAATATAGTTAAACCTTCCGCTGTGATATAGAAATTGCGGGGAGAAAAATGTTTTCGGATCAATTGAGCAAAATTTTCAAAATATCGGTGTGTGCCGGATTTTTGCTGGATTGATGCTGTTCTGGCGGCATTTTTTATCAAAACTTTGCGAAAATTTGTGTCCGGCGAAAAAAATGACTCAAGTGCATAAAACCACCCGGATTTCAGGCAGAATGTCTCACCGGATCGTTCCGATATGCGCTGGGTTTCGGTGCGGATATGCA
>WQVW01000109.1 GCA_009785655.1 Oscillospiraceae bacterium
GCAATGTTCCAATATTACGACGCTGTCTCGGGCGTGGAAACGTCAGTTGAAGACCAAACCAAACTCGGCTTCCGCAGGTTCCCAATCCGCGCCCCGTTTAATATACGGAGGGGGCTTCGCAGGGAGAGTTATACCATCTCCGACCGCAGTATCGGCAATCCCCCGCTGACCGGCGGGCCGCTTGAGGGTGTGACGGTAGATGTTGAAAAACTGGCCGACAATTTCTTTGAAGCACTCGGTTGGGATGTTGCCACCGGCGTACCGACAAAGCAAGCGTTAGAAGCACTCGGCGGGCTAGAGTTTGCCATAAAGGATTTACATCCTTAATAATCCCGTATACCGACAAAAAGGCTGTCTTGCCGCGAATACGCAAGACAGCCTTTTATCATAGCAAGATAGGAAAAGCGGCAATATTTTTCGCGTGTTACACTCAATCCAGCGTGGAAAGAGGTGAAGTCAGTGGAATATGACGCAATGATCCAATCCGTTCTGGATGAGATTGATCAAAGAATTACTGAAAATATCCGCATTGAAGCATTGGCACGCACGGCGAATTATTCCGTTTACCACTTTTGTCGGGTTTTTATGGCAACGACCGGGACGCCGGTATCAACCTATATAACCAGACGCAAGCTGGAGCACGCGCTATACGCGTTGTCAACGGGCAGGCGAATTATTGATGCAGCCATGGAATATGGTTTTGAAACGCACGCAGGATTCACCAAAGCTTTCAAAAAACACTTCGGGTATCCCCCATCGCTATATCGACTGCATATGCCGATTACGCCGCCCAAACGGATGACGACTAACAATTTAAAATTAAAATATGGAGGAATTATTTTGCAGGTTCAAATTAAAGACATGCAGCCGTTTACTATAGTAGGCTATGCCTCACGGCACAAGATGCCGGGTGTTAGGGGAACCTCCGACGTTCCGGCGTTTTATGACACCGCAAATGTAGAATACGCCGCCGGGCTTATCACATTAGGACACACCTACACAAAGTCCCGTCATTGTGAAATCATCTTCTGTCTTGATATTGACGAAGAAAACGATTTTTTTACGTACGTAATCGGCGTCGGTGTGGATGAAGTGGATTTCGATGTTCCCCAACGGCCGGGTACGTATCGGCACGAAATGCCGGGCGGCTTATATGCGGTATTTCCAACGCCGTGGGTGAATGATGCCGAATCTCACCAATCTATACAAGAAACTTGGCAGAAAATCCTGGAACACTGGCTGCCCGAATCCCAGTATGAATACGACGATACGCGAATAGATTACGAGTACCATGATGAGCGCGCCCATCCGTGGCTGCATGATGGAAAATCCCAAGTGGACATATGCGTTCCAATACGTATACGCGAATGATCAAAGCACCCGCTCAGATTTGAGCGGGTGCTTTGTTGTGTCAAAAATGCAGACAATGCATTATTTATTATGCCAAGTATTTGCACAATAACGTTTCAACCTTAAGGCGTCACCGGGTTCGGCGAATCGCTTTCCGCGTCTGTCCAGAACGGCGGAGTCATCGGCGGCATCTTCGGTGCGAGTTCCAGCCGTGCAAGGCCGCGTTTTAGGAAGTTGTTCCAAAAAGGCCACTCGTGCGTGCCTGCGCCTTCTTCGTATATATGTTTGAAACCGATATCGTTCAAATATTTGCTGAACTTGCGGTTGCCGTAACACAGATTATCATTCCATCCGCAGGCTATGTATAGGTCAGGCAGGTTTTTGCCTTTGTCCAACACTTGCTTCGCCAGTACCTCCAGATTCTTGTCACTCTCCATCAACGTATCCAGGTCACCGAACACTTCTTCAAAATACCCTCTATGTATTCCCATCATATTTGGCTCATACGTTGAACTCGGCGCGGTATCCACGATCAACGCTGATGACAGCGCGATGACATGTGCGAATACGTCATTGTGTTTCAACCCGTTATATAACGCACCATAACCGCCCATTGACAATCCGCCGATAATCGTGTCCTCACGCTTGCGCGACAGCGGGAAAACTCTGCGGGTGAAGTCCACAAGCTCCTGCCCGATAAATTCGCTGTACATCCTGCCGGAACGTTCTATATCCAGATAAAACGAGTTCTCGCCAGAGGGCATGACGATCGCAATGTCGTTCATCATCGCCATTTCCATCAGTGATGTGTTTGTCAGCCAGTCTGTGTAATCGCCAGAGTAACCGTGCAGCAGATATAGCGTTTTGTACTGTTTGTCCCCACGCGGAACCAAACCCATCCTGTCATCCGCTGGAATTAGGACATTCGCGTTCACTTGTCTTTTTAACTTGGACGAACCGAAGCTTACCTGAAACCATGCCATTTCTATCAGCCCTTTCAATATTTGTTGTGAGATATTATATGGTGAATACTGCATCAAGTCAAACCTTTTAGTACCCGGATGCTCATAAAGCGGTGAACCTGCATATCTTTTTCATTCTGCCTTGTTTTGTTTTTCCCAAGCACTCGCCAACCCAGATTCCATGCGCGTAAGCACATCCCTCGCCTGCGGCTTGTTATGTCCTGAAATGCAGATGTCGAAATCGCATTGTCTATAGGTCTCAATCAGGCTTTGAAATGTTTCTATATCTGTGTCAATATGCGGCACTATTTCCTCATCCGTATCACCGATGTTGTCCCCTGCGTACAGCACTTTATCCACTGCGTCATATACGCTGATATCATCCGCGGAATGACCCGGCGTGTGAAAAATGCTGACACCGTCATCAGGAAAGTGCAAGCTGCCCGCAAACGTCATGTTCGGCAAACACTTACGCGCTTCCCCGTCCAAGAAAGCCGCGTTTTCTATCACCTTCTCATCCCAGCACTTTTCCAATACATCCCGGCAGATCGTATGCGCAATGATCAGACTGTTCTTAAAAACAAAATTCCCCCATACATGATCCCAATGGCTATGCGTATTGATCACCACGATCGGCTTGGAGTCATTGGCAAGATACGCCAACACCGGCATCACACTGCCGCTGCCCACGCCCGTGTCAATGAGAAAATTATGCTTTGTCCCCAGAATAAGCCCCATGTTTAAATCGAATCCCCATTGTGCGATAGGCTCGCTGAACATGATATTGCGGCTGGTGATTTTAATCGGTTTCATAATTTGCTCCTCTTCACAATACGACAAAAGGCAATCAATCTATAAATTACCAACATTATACACCAAGCCATAATTCAAAACAAGGCCGTGCTTAGACAGTTGCTGTCGTGTATGACACCTCGTTCTCCGATGGCCGTCCGGCGAAGTGGTCGGATAGGTTTTGCAGCGTGGTCTTCGCGATTTCATGCAACGCCTCTTCCGTCAGAAATCCCTGGTGGCTGGTGACCAGAACGTTTGGCGTTGCCAGCAGCAGTTTTAGCTTATCGTCTTGAATTACATCCCCGGATACATCTTCATAAAAGAAGTCCGACTCCTCCTCGTACACATCAAGTCCGGCGGCGGCAACTTTTCCGGTTTTTATCGCGTCCAACAACGCTTCACTGTCAATCAGCGCACCCCTGGATGTGTTGAGGATCACCACCCCTGTTTGCATCATGCGCAAAGTATCGCGGTTGACCATGTGATAACTGTCTTTTGTCAACGGGCAATGCAGACTCACGATATCAGACCGGCGGCATAGATCGTGAAAACTCACGTATTCCACACCATTGCGCTGTATAGGATAAGGGTCATAAGCCAAGACTTTCATGCCGAATCCCAGGCAGATATCAATGAACGCCTGGCCGATTTTCCCAGCACCCACCACCCCGGCGGTTTTTCCTTTCAGATCAAATCCCACCAGCCCCTTCAGGCTGAAATTATACTCCCGCACCCGATTGTACGCCCGGTGGATCTTGCGGTTCAAGCACAGCAAAAGCGCCATAGCGTGTTCCGCCACCGCGTTGGGCGAATACGCAGGCACCCGGAATATCCGCAGTTTGCCATCGGCATGTTTCAAATCCACATGATTATATCCCGAAGAGCGGAGTGCCACCGCCTCGACACCCATACTCACAAGCATGTCGATGGTAGGCGCGTCAATCACGTCGGCGACAAAAGCCACCACAGCCCGCGCCCCGTTGGCCATAACGGCCGTGTCACAATTAAGGCGGCTTTCATAATATTTGAGTGCAATGCCATGCTGCTGTTTCAGTTGGTCAAACCAGATTTTGTCATACGGTTTAGTATCAAAAAATGCCACAGTGTCCATCAATGTAAATCCTCCACGTTTTTAAAAGGATGCCCAAAAGCAGATTAAAATAT
Organism: Oscillospiraceae bacterium; assembly: GCA_009785655.1. Lineage (GTDB taxonomy): Bacteria > Bacillota > Clostridia > Oscillospirales > Oscillospiraceae > WRMH01. The sequence continues at coordinate 4,269 of WQVW01000109.1, forward strand.
AGGTGGCGCGCCCGTGAGAAAGATATTGAATTTAATGTTCCCCTGGGTTATTATAGATTACAGTTTAAAGAGTTGGGAGATGCATCATGAAAGATGTCAAAATCGGCAAGTTTACCATATCGCGGGATTTTTTGCTTTTCCTCATTGCAAACGCACTACTGGGAATCACGATGGCAGTTGAAAGCACCTCTTTCGCAAACCGCTTGGTTGAGGATCTGGGCTTTACTATGATGCAGCGAGCCTCCCTTGAATTCCCTCGCGAACTGCCTGGGCTGCTGGTCGTCTTTATCACCGCTGCGCTGGCGTTTCTGGGTGATGTCCGCACGTCCGCGATTGCGAATATTTTCGGCGGTATCGGCCTTTTTGCGTTCGGCCTTGTTCCGTCCGGGTTCTGGCCTGTGGTGGCCACCATGATGATATTCAGCATGGGTCAACACGTGTTCTTGCCGTTGCAAAGCTCCATCAGCATGACATTTGCCAAAGAAGGCAGTCTTGGGCGAAGACTTGGTGAAATCCAAAGCGTGAACACAATTATGATGATTATCGCCACCGGCGTACTACTCTTTTTATATGCGGTGATTGATGTGCCGTTCGTTATAACATTCACCGCCGGTGCCATCGCCATGGTACTGGCTGGTGTGGTGCTATTTTTCATGAGTCCCGGCTCGGTGTCTAAAACTAAACGGCCGCGGCTGATATTTAGGAGAAAATATCTGCTGTTTTACTTTCTGTCGATCGCCCTCGGCGCGCGTCGGCAGATTACGTTCACGTTTGTCACATGGTTGATCGTAACCATTTACGACCAACCCGTCACCACCGTGACTACACTTGTCTTGATTACATCGGTCATCAGTGTATTTTTACGTCCGATGCTGGGGATATTCATTGACAAAATGGGAGAGCGATTCGTGCTTGTGTTTGAAGCATCTCTTCTGCTCCTATCCTGCTTCGGCTTCGCCTTTGCCAGAACACTGTTCTCACCGACCGTTGCGCTTGTGGTGGTATCCGCCTGTTTCATCATCGACAATATTTTCTCCATCGGGGCCGGCATGGCACGCACTACATATGTCAGAAGGCTCGCCGCCAACCAAGAAGAAGTATCCGGCACGCTGTCACTGAGTATCTCGCTTGACCACATTGTCACCATGTCAATGCCGTTCTTCGCCGCCCTGCTGTGGGAGCGCAACATTGACACAGGTTACATCTACGTCTTCCTCGTAGGCGCGGTCATATCGGCCGTATGTATACTGCTAGCAAACAAGATACGCATACCTCAAATGAGCAAGAAAGGCGGCTAGTTAGCTCGCGTTTCAATAGTTGTACATTGTTCATATTGCTATATAAATTTTAGCGGCGCGTTAGTACTTCATCCCGACATCGAATGCGCTTATCTTTACACCCCATAGCGGTCTATCGTTCTTCTTATCGGTTCTTTAGACCTTTTTCTGTCTAATCGACTCTCCTAAAAAAGCTTTTGGCATCGACATCATTGCTAACGAGGTGAAAAATGAGCAAAAAGGTCTATGAATACGACACCGTCATTCAATCCTCCGCTATCGGTAAAGGCGGTGCGTATGTGTCGTTTCCGTATGATATCCGCACGGAGTTTGGTAAAGGCCGGGTGAAAGTCCACGCC
>WQVW01000110.1 GCA_009785655.1 Oscillospiraceae bacterium
ACAGGCGGTTTTGTTCAATGTATCTTATTTCTTCGCTTTAGCCACTTTCGTGTGAATGACTAACTTGTAAACAATGGCTGCCAAGATCGCACCTGCGAGTGGGGCGGCGATGAATACCCACAGGTCTGTCAGTGCCTCGCCTCTGGCGAAAATCGCCGGGCCGATGCTGCGTGCGGGGTTGACAGAGGTACCGGTCAGCGGAATTCCCACGATATGTACGAATGTCAGCGTCAAGCCGATGACGATCCCTGCAACATTGCCTTTTGATTCGTCCGCCGTGATGCCGAGGATGGTCAGAACGAATATAAAGGTGAGCACGCCCTCTATAAGAAACGCGCCGCCGATGCCGCCGGCACCCGCCACAAGGTTAGAGCCGAGTGTGCGTGTGTGATCTATACCCACGATTTCGGACAGTGCGCAAAGGATTGCCGCACCGGCGATTGCACCGGCGACTTGGAATACCACATATCCGCAGAAGTCAGCAACGCTGATGCGTTTGTCCAATAACGCGCCCAGCGAGACAGCGGGGTTAATGTGACAGCCGGATACATTGCCGATGACATAGGCCATGGCGACGATAGACAAACCAAAAGCAAGCGCCACCGCCAAATGTCCGCCGCCGACTTCCGCACCCAGGAATACGGCACTTCCGCAACCCATGAAGACCAAAACCATGGTGCCAATGAATTCTGATATATATTTTCTGAACTTAGACATATTTATGATTACCTTTCAAAATATTATATTTTATAGGATATCACAAAGCCCCCGTGAATTCAATTTAATTTTTCATTGTTTGACCATCAAGTATAGAAGTTTTTCACGAGGTGTGATAAACTACCTAGGCATCAACCAATGCATATTTTGAACGGGAGATGATACGATTGGCGGAATTAACTGCTTTACGGAACATTGGTAAAGAAATGGATAGAAAACTAAAATCCGTTGATATTACCACGGCGGAAGCATTAAAGGAAGTCGGGAGCAAAGAGGCCTTTTTCAAACTGAAGCTGCGCTATCCGGAAGTGTGTTTGGTTCACCTTTATACGCTGGAGGGCGCGGTGTCTGACATCGAATACAATCAGTTGCCGGCAGATGTGAAGCAAGACTTAAAGATGTTTAGCGACCATTTGAAATAAACAAAGGAACATGTGCTATTGATTTGTTTTATTGTAAACCCCGCTGCCGGTTCCGGCAAGGCAAAGGCGGCAATACCGGTGATTGAGCGGATGATGCAAGAACGCGGCATGGATTATACCATCGTCTTCACGCACACCCCCGGGGATTTCGCACGGGTTGCCGGGCAGATTGATTTCGATACGGTAAAAACCATCGTCTGCGTGGGCGGCGACGGCACGGTTCAAGAATATGTCGGGCTGGCTGTGCAGCGGGATGTGAATTTCGCCGTTATCCCAGCTGGCAGCGCAAATGATCTGTTGCGCTCCATCCCGGGCACTGCGCCGAAGTTTCGGACATTTGAAGAAAAGATCATGTTCTATGTGAACAAAATATTTGAAGACCGCACAATCGACGCCGATATTGTGACGATGAACGGCGACAAGTATGTCTTCAACATCGGCGGCACCGGAATAGATATCCAAGTGCTGAAAGACGCGCTGCCGTTAAAGAAAACCTTCGGCGGTGCGGCGTACTTTATCTCGCTGATTAAAAACGCGTTTACATACCGTACCGAAGCGATGACGCTGACGGTGGACGGAGAATCAGAGACAAACGAATTTTTGCTGCTGGCGGTCAGCAACGGCGCATATTACGGCGGGAACTTACAAATCGCGCCGACGGCAGTGATTGATGATGGATTTATCACCCTTTGCAAAGTCAAAAGAATGCTGCGCCTGAAATTAATGACACTGTTCCCGTTGGTCAAACCCGGCCGGCATACGATGCTTAAAGAGGTGTCCATCCACAATTGTGAAGCGGTGACGTTGGAATATCCGGGCAAAAAGACGATCAACGTTGACGGGAATCTGTATGAGGTTGAAAGCCCGCTGGAGTTTCGGATAATAAAAGGCGCGGTGAGGCTGATTGTTTGACGGGTAGTTGTCTTCGTCTCAAGCCCTCTACGTCCCGAGGGTGCCGACCGCAGTCGGCGGGTGTTTTGTGTCAAATAAATACAAGAGGACGAGAGCCGCAACTCTCGTCCTCTTTATTGTTAATTCGCTTAGTACATGCCGCCCATATCCGGTGCGGCCGGCATTGCGGATGGCGGTTCCGGGATGTCGGAGATCAGCGACTCGGTTGTCAGCACCATTGAAGCGACTGACGCGGAGTTCTCCAGCGCGGATCTGCATACTTTTGTCGGGTCTACGATACCCGCTTTGATCAGGTCGCAGTATTCCTCACGCGCTGCGTCGAATCCGTAGGATGCTTCTTTCGCGCTCTTTACTTGATTCAGCACCACGGCCCCCTCAAGCCCGGCGTTCATCGCGATTTGCTTGACTGGGGCTTCCAGTGCTTTGGCGATCAGCTGCATACCTGTACGCTCGTCACCTGTGGCTTTGTCCAGGAGCTTTTCGACAGCTTTTGCCGCGACCACATAGATTGCGCCGCCGCCAGCGACGATGCCCTCTTCAACCGCCGCACGTGTGGCGTTCAGCGCGTCTTCGATTCTCAGCTTTTTCTCTTTCATTTCGGTCTCTGTCGCCGCACCGACTTTGACAACGGCCACGCCGCCGGAGAGTTTGGCCAAACGCTCTTGCAATTTTTCTTTATCATACTCAGACGTTGTGATCTCAATCTCGCTGTTGATTTGGTTGATTCTGGCTTTGATATCTTCTGCAGCACCTGAACCTTCAACGATGATGGTGTTGTCTTTTGAAGACTTCACCTGACGTGCGGTGCCCAGCATTTCGATGGTGGCTTCTTTGAGTTCCATACCAAGCTCACTGGAGATGACTTCGCCGCCGGTCAATGTGGCGATATCGCGCAGCATTTCCTTACGTCTGTCACCGAATCCCGGTGCTTTGACGCACAGGCAAACGAATGTGCCGCGGATTTTGTTCAGGATAATCGTTGCCAGTGCTTCGCCTTCCACATCTTCGGCGATGATCACCAGTTTTTTTCCGGCTTGGACAACCTGCTCCAGCACGGGCAGGATTTCTTGGATGTTTGAAATTTTCTTGTCAGTGATCAGGATATACGGGTCATCAATGACTGCTTCCATTTTCTCTGAATCTGTGACCATATACGGCGTGATGTATCCGCGGTCGAACTGCATACCTTCAACGACCTCTGAATACGTTTCAGCTGTTTTGGACTCTTCAACAGTGATGACGCCGTTGCGGGATACTTTATCCATCGCTTCGGCAATCAATTTGCCGATGTTCTCGTCGCCTGACGACACGGCACCGACTCTGGCGATGTCTTCAGAACCTGATACGGGGTTAGAGTTGGCTTTAATCGCGTCCACTGCTGCAACAACCGCTTTTTCAATGCCTTTTCTCATCACCATCGGATTTGCACCGGCGGCGACGTTTTTGATACCCTCTTGAATCATTGCCTGTGCAAGCAATGTTGCAGACGTTGTGCCGTCACCGGCCACGTCGTTTGTTTTAGACGCCACTTCTTTCACAAGCTGTGCGCCCATATTTTCAAACGGATCCGCGAGTTCTATCTCTTTGGCGATGGTAACACCATCATTAGTGATCAGCGGAGAACCGAATTTTTTGTCCAGCACCACGTTTCTGCCCTTCGGGCCGATGGTGAGCTTAACGGTATCCGCCAGCTGGTTGACGCCTTTTTCTAAAGCGCGGCGCGCGTCTTCGCCGTAAATAATCTGTTTTGCCATTGAACATTAAACCTCCCATTTTTATCGTTTTGAGTTATGAACAGGCTGTGCCTTAACGTCCATAACGAACTAATCTCTCAAGTTTCTTACTGTACAATCGCCAAAATATCGCTCTGCCGGACGATTGTCATTTCTTCGTTGTCAATTTTGACTTCTGTTCCGCTGTATTTGCCGGTGATGACTTTGTCGCCTTTTTTGACTGTCATGACGACCTCGTTGCCATCGACAATGCCGCCGGGGCCGACTTCTATCACCTCGAACACCTGCGGTTTTTCCTGGGCCGCGCTTGTCAGAATAATGCCGGCCTTTGTCGTTTCTTCCGCCTCAACCTGCTTTATTATCACGCGGTCTGCCAGTGGCTTTAATGTCATTATTGTTACCTCCTTAATATAGTTAATTTCTTTTAATTGAGCTCATTCGCATTGTTAGAGCAATGTGGTTGTATTAGCACTCTCGCATCATGAGTGCTAATACAATTACAATGATAATCCAACTTCAGCCATTTCGCAAGCGAGATAGATTCCATATTTGCGATGAATCCGGCAAAAATCCATGATTATCAGATTTTATTTGGCATATTCTCTTTCTAACGTTGATTTTGGGCGATTTACGACCGGCAAAAGACAAAACACCCGCCTCTGCGGAGACACCCTCTTTACTAAAGCGGGTAAAGACGAGGTTTTTTGTATAGACAACACTATCTTGCGACCCCAGCCCTCTACGTCCCGAGGGTGCCGACCGCAGTCGGCGGGTGTTTTGCGCCCCTGGCTCCCATAGGTGCGATGTCCTCAATAATACATATACAAATCACACTTAATCATGCCGTTATACAGCTTGCGTTTCTTCTTGGCTTTATGGCCGAACGTCCGCTCGAACTCTGTGTGGGATGACAGGATGTACATGCTCCAGTTGTCGAGTGTGGATACCGCCGCGCCGAATTGGCGGTATATTGCCTCCGCCTCACGCTGTTGCATGACGCGTTCACCATACGGCGGATTCGACAAAATGAGTCCGCCAGGGGTTTCCCTCCGGAACTCGGTAGCGTCGGCTTGCTCGAACCGCACATATTCCGAAACACCGGCACGGCGGGCATTCTCCTGCGCCAGTTTGATGTTCGCCGCCGCGATATCGCCGCCCCAGATGTCGTAATTGCCGGTGTATTCACGAGCGCGGGCCGCATCCTTCGCCTTCGTCCAGATTTCATTGTCCATCCATGGCCAATCTTGCGCCGAAAACGTGCGGTTCAGCCCGGGCGCGCGGTTCATTGCCGCCATCGCCGCCTCAATCGGAATCGTGCCGGAGCCGCAGAACGGGTCGCACACAGCCTCCCGCCCGCGATACCGCGCGAGTTTTACGATGGCCGCCGCCAGCGTTTCTCGCAATGGAGCCACGCCGCCGGCCGGCCTGTATCCGCGCCGGTGCAACCCCGCGCCGGATGTGTCGATATACAGTGTGGCCATGTCGTTCATGATCGCAAACTGAATTTGGAAAAGCGCCTTGCCGGATTCCGCCAGCCAGTCAAGCTTGTATTTTTCTTTCAACCGTTCCGCCACAGCTTTTTTTATGATCTTCTGACAATCCGGAATCGAATGCAGTTTCGACCCCAGACTATGGCCTTTTACCGGGAACTGCCCGTCAACGGGGATATACTGCTCCCAAGGCAGGGCCTTTACAGCCTCGAACAGCATGTCAAACGTATCGGCGCGGGATTCACCCACGACAAGCAGCACCCGCTCCCCGCAGCGCAGATTGATGTTCGCGCCCGCGATATCCGTCTTGCCGCCATCAAACAGTACACGCCCGTTCTCGGCGCGCACGTTTTGCATATCAAGCCGACGCAGTTCGTCAGCCACCAATCCCTCCAGCCCGAACAGACACGGGACGCTCATAGTATAATCCATAATGTTTCCTTTCTTGAGTACGAGGTCAAAACACCCGACCCTGCGGGGTCACCCCCTTTACTAAAGAGGGCACAGACGAGGATTTTTGCAGAGACACCCCCGTCCATCGCCCTCAGCCCTCTTTAGCAAAGAGGGTGCCGACCGCAGTCGGCGGGTGTTTTGACTCCTCGATCGTCCG
>WQVW01000111.1 GCA_009785655.1 Oscillospiraceae bacterium
GAGAGTTATTCCCTTCAACCTCCAGAATCGAAATCACCTCACCGGCAAGCTGCGCTGACAGTTCCTCATTGTCTGTCCTGTATGTAGCATCAAATGCTTTGCCTATTGCTTCCGCTATTTTGCCTATGTCGAACTCAGCAACTCTTCCGTCTCTCTTTTTAATACTGGTAATTGGCATAATGGCCACCCTCTCTTTTAATACTATATAAAAGTTTTCCGCCTGGCTAAAGGTGCGGAGGCGAATCTTGTTCGATATTTTCCAAAACACAACATATTGTGCCTCTCCCTTTATGTGCGCACCTCATTGTACAACCAATAGTCCTGGAAGTCAATACCGAAAATTCTTTATTCCGTCATTTTTTATCGTTTTAGTGCCGAGAATCATTCCGGCACATTTGTCTTGCTTTATTGTCGTCTTTTTCTGTTGAAAAAATCGGCTGTGACGTGTTATACTAAGTTGAAATCAACCGAAGGCGGGGATAGCGTTATGCCAAGAGCTGAACTAAAATTAAACGCACGCGGGCTTATGCGTAAGCATTCACCAAAGATTTTCCTGATAGCCGTCATTTTCATTATTGTCACGATTGTTTTAGAACAGATTCAAATCCGCCTCCTCAGTCTGCACATAGCGATTGATCAGTTCCAAACCCGCATCGCTATTGGCGAGATGCCCGATTTCGGCATGCTTTTTTCCAGTTTCAGACCCTCCGGCGTGATGCTCTCGTTACTATTAGGGCTTATGGTTCCCATGTTTGATGTCGGGTTTACCAGCGTTTGCCTGAAAATCAGCCGAGGGGTTGACGCAGATTACAGCAATCTTTTTGACGGATTTGTCTTTTTCTTTAAATTCATCCTGCTTACAATACTCATACGCATATTCATTTTCCTGTGGGCGTTGCTGCTTTTCTTCCCTGCCATCCCTGCACTTTACAGATACAGGCAGGCTTATTACATTCTCCTTGACAACCCTGAGAAAGGCGTATTTCAGTGCATACGGGAATCAAAGCAAATGATGAACGGAAATAAGCTGGATTTGTTTATCCTTGACTTGTCTTTTATCGGGTGGTTTCTGCTTGCCTCCGTTGTCGGGTTCATACTTTCGTCTGCCGGACTGTTTGCATTCCCCATTGTGATGATTTTTCTGTGGCCTTATCTCAGCTTGACGCGCGCGGGGTACTACAACAAGCTGATAAACTACTCAGCCAGTGAGTAGCTCAAGATATCCGTAATTATCCTCCTCCCACACTCGACCTATATATCGCCCGTTGAGATCGTGCAACCTATAGTCTCCGCCGTCTGATTTGACGGCGGAGATTTTGATTATTTCATTGTCCAGATAAATATATACGCCATCAAAGTTATTGAGTCTTGATGCATCCGCGTTCCATGGCCGGTATAATATGCCTCCCGGCAACGGCGTAACCGCCGGGCGGCGGGTGATGCCGACTTTCCATTCAAGCGCCCCGGTCAACGCCCAGCTGCTCTCCGTCACACCGTGAATATGTTCGTGAAAATAGAAGTTTTGATCCTTCAAATAGCTCGGGTTCAGATTTAGTACAGCGATTTGCAGCTCCGGATTCAGCTTCCCGTCCGCTTCCAGCCTTTTTGCCAACTGCTCAACCACTTGCTGATCCTTTAGCATTGTCTGTCTGTAATCATGCATTTCACTGATTGCGGCCACACTGCATATCAAGACAAATCCCGACACGGCAATCGCTGTGAGTGTTCTGTCACGCTTTAGTCTCCGCGTTGCGAGTGAAACTAGTGCATCAGCCATCATCGCAATGCCACAAAATGACATAACTGCGCTCCGCAATGAGAACCACGCGTTGGGGATCACGAAAAACAACCCCACCGGTGCCACGGCAAGAATTCCGCCGCAGATCAACGCCACCCACGGTTTTTTATCGTCACCGCGCCGCCCTGCTCCGCGCGCCAAAAGGAAAAACGCGGCGCAGACAAAAAGGATGGTTAATATATAGACAACATTGATCCCGGCAATCAGAATCAACACGCCTCTATACGTGCCTTTTATCAGTGTATAAACTCCACCTTTAATAAACACATCGCGCACTTGATTAAAAACAGCCGGAAAGGTGTTCCGCCAATAATCATATCCGAAGGCTCTGATTATGCCGAGCCGGGTGCCGTATACTACGCTCTCTCTCGTAAGTCTCGTAAGAAAAAAATACGCAGCCACGTTTGCAAACGATATCAGTCCCCACAGCGCACGAGCGCGTTGGCGTTTGAAATGCAGTGTCGACACGGTAAGCGTTGCCGTTAACGAGAGGATCATCGCCTGTTCATAAAACCCATAAGCCGCAATCTGCGCTAAGATAAAGAATATGAGCAACCGCATTTTTCCCACTTCACACCATCGCTCAAAGCAATATAGCGAGATTGACGCGAAAAAAAGTCCGGGAACTATTCTTGACGAGGCCGATACCCAATAAATCCCCTCAATCCCAAGCGGCAACAGTGCGTATACCACCAAAAACACGTAACCTGTATCAAAGTGGCGCGACCATACCTTCTGAAAAAGACACGCAGAACAGGCGAGCATGGCAGAAAATATCAGCACAGCAACAATCATGACAGGGAAAAACCGTGACCAGATCAAAACGTCGGAAAGTCCGGCAAGCGGGCGCGCGGCCAGAAGCCCCAGATTTATTATCGTCTGAAATGGCGTTCCATTGCCGGGCGGCACGTAGTTGTGGTATTGAATGTAATCATCAAGCTGATAAAAATAGTTAAATCCATAGTAACAGTATCTCGCGAAAATAGCTGTAAGCAGACATAAAAATATAATGACGCGCTTGTCTTTTATTGATTCTTGTTCTCTCATGTTTTTTCTTTCTTCCATTGATTTGCAGAATATATCCAAGGATATCCTTCCCGCGGATATCCTTTTTTATGACCCCGATGTATCGCCTTTGCTTCTTTACATTGCGTATTCTGCATGTTATGATATGTAAAATGTTCTGAATCGGGGTAATTAGGATTTGAGAATGGATATGACAAAGGGTAAGGAATGGAGAAACATTCTATTCTTTACCCTGCCGCTTATGGCCGGAAACCTGCTTCAGCAGCTGTATAACACGATAGACGGTATACTTGTCGGCAACTTTATAGGCGGTGCCGCGCTCGCGGCGGTCGGCACATCGCAGCCGCTGACTTTTTTGTTCATCGCTTTGGCGATGGGACTGTCTGTCGGCGTGAGTGTCGTTGTGTCTCAATATTTCGGTGCTGGAAAGCACGATAGCCTCCCAGCGGCGGTCGACACGGCGGTCATCCTGCTTGGCGTGTGCGGACTGGCACTCACCGGGGTTTCATATGCGATCGCCCCGTTTATATTGCGGACACTGCTGAACGTGCCGGAGGGCGAGCTGATGTATCTCGCCGTCGCCTATTTCCGTGTTTTCTGCTTCGGGCTGTTCTTCCAGTTCGTGTATAACGGCATTGCGGCGGTACTCCGCGCAATCGGCGACTCTAAAGCCACGCTGTACTTCCTGTTGATTTCAACGGTTTTGAGTGGGATTTTAACCCCGCTGTTTATTATTGTGCTACCGTGGGGAATCAGGGGTGCTGCATTCTCAACCGTCATCGCACAAGCTGTGTGCGCGGTTGTCTCATACATATACATGCGCAAACGGTTCCCATTCATCAAAGGCGGGGTGCATTGGGACAAACAAATTTCCCGCACAATGATCAGGCTGGGTATGCCGATTGCGATTCAAACAGGCATCGTCTCTTTTGGAAACGGCGCGATGTGGCGGCTTGTCAATGGTTTCGGCAACACAGTGATGGAGGCGTTCGCCGCCGCGAACAGGCTGGATGCATTGGCATTTGTCCCAGTCATGGGATTCCAGCAGGGTCTTTCCAATTTCACCGGGCAAAATGTTGGTGCCGGCAGAATCGACCGCGTTAAGCGCGGATATTACGCGACGCTTTTGATGTCAGTGACCGTCACCATTGTGATATGCGCTTTACTGTTGATATTCACCAGGCCGGCGTTGGGATTCTTCGGGGTGTACGGTCAAGCACTGGAAATCGGCATTCAGCAGGTCAGGTTCTTTGCCTCGTTCTTCTGGATCTTTGCGGCGATCATGTCTGTCGGCGGACTGCTGCAGGGCGCAGGGGATACTATTATTCAGGCACTGGCCACACTCAGTGCGCTGGCGATCCGTGTACTGACAGGCTATTTGGCCGTTCACTTCGGCATACTCGAATACAGCGCGGCGTGGGTGACACTGCCGATTGGATGGTTCTTTGCGGCATTGATTTCGTACTCCCGCTATTTCAAAGGCGGTTGGAAATACAAAGCGGTCGCTGTTAAGCAAGGCGGCCCGCCCGAAGATGGTGACGATTAATGGGTTACAGCTTTTTCGCGTTCATCTCACGGATGAAGAACATCACACGCTGGTCGCTTATGCGCAACAGCGCGGTAGAAAATGTGCAGGAACACTCTCACATGGTGGCTGTGATTGCGCACGCGTTGGCTGTGATACGGCGCGATGTTTTTGATGGCTCGATCGACCCCGGACATGTCGCAGCCTGCGCATTGTTTCACGACGCGTCGGAGATTTTCACCGGGGACATGCCAACGCCGATTAAGTATTTTAATTCCGAACTGATGTCCGCCTACAAGGACGTTGAGGACGCGGCGTTGCGGAAGCTGATCTTAGCTCTCCCCGCACAAATGCGCCCGGCTTACGAAACACTTTTGCTATCCGGCAACAGCGATGTGCTGACAATAGTCAAAGCGGCTGACACCCTCTCGGCATACATCAAGTGTCTTGAAGAACTCAGCACCGGAAACCTAGAATTTCGCCTCGCGGCGGAGCAGTCTCTGCAAAAGCTGAAAACCCTCAACATGCCGGAGGTGGACTATTTTATAGAGCATTTCATCCCCGCGTTTGAAATGACGCTGGACGAGCTTGATTTCTCGTTTGAATAAATACTGGAGGTACTAATAATGCGCGCTATAGTAACTGTAATTGGTAAAGATCAGGTAGGAATAATCGCGAACGTATCCACTCTTCTCTCAGAGGTCGGCGTGAATATACTCGACATCAGCCAGACTGTTCTACAAGAGTATTTTACAATGGTAATGCTGGTGGACACAAAGGCATGTTCCCTGCCGTTCAGTGAACTTTCGCAATCGCTGAAATCTCGCGGCGAGGAGCAAGGGCTGTCCATACGCATTCAGCGCGAGGATATCTTTGACGCAATGCATAGGATATGAGCGATGAAGTTGCTTCAGGAAGGTGAATAATATGTGCATTAACTGGGACGCTGTTTCAGCAATAGCAACAATTTTGGCAGTAATTTTTGGTTTTGCCGCAATTTTTATCAGTCAGTCTTTACAAAATAAGGCACGAATCAAACACGACGTATGGATTGAAAAATTGGATATTTTCAAAACGCTTTCTAGACATCATGGCGATATGATGAATATTTTTACGGAGACGCTTTCACCAAAAGCAAATGAGGATGTATGCAGCGCGCAAAATCTAGTACCAATTATTTTTCGTGATTCTCCTGAAGTGCTCGAAAAAGCGTACGCTTATGATGGCTGGGTTAAAGTGCGTGAAAACAGAAATATGGCTGATGATATTTTTGAGGACGCTGAGAAAGTTCAGCAAGAGCATAATGAGAAGTTTCAACAGCTATTGGATGCCATGTACAAAGCTACCAAATATTCCTAGTAGCTTAAAGAATGAAACTAAAATTCAAAACCTAAGACTTCCAAAATGCGCGTTTATTACGTTTAAAAATTCATAGCATGGGGACATCCCCCTTCCCCCTTCGTGCGCGAAGGGGGCTTTGGACGAAAGACGGGAGTATTGAAATGAGGCATAAGCACCTTGCCA
>WQVW01000112.1 GCA_009785655.1 Oscillospiraceae bacterium
AGAGAGTTTCGGTAAAACGATAGACGCCGGCTCCGCGATGCTGTTGGGGCTGGTTGAAGAATACAAGGCACGGAATGAGACGACACTTACCGGAGAAGACGCGTTCAAGTTATACGACACCTATGGCTTCCCGCTGGATATGACAGTTGAAATCCTGTCCGAACAGGGATTCAGCGTTGACGAAAAATCGTTTGACGAGCATATGCAAGCGCAGCGAACCAGGGCGAGGAACGCGCGTGCGGAACAAGTCGGAAGTGCTTGGGGCGGCGACGAAATCGGCGGAGAGGCGACCGAGTTCACCGGATTCGACAAGCTGACAGATACAGCGCAAATCACCGCGATTGCCGATGGCGTGATTCTGTTGGATAAAACGCCGTTCTATGCTGAACAAGGCGGGCAGTCGGCAGATTTTGGGACGATCACAAGCGCAAATGCGGAATTTGTGGTGGACAATGTTGAACTCCGTACCGGCGGGAAATATCTGCACCACGGCAAAGTGATCCGTGGGTCGTTCATCGTCGGCGATAACGTGACGGCGGCGGTTGATCAAACACGCAGAGCGGCGATTTCACGTGCGCACTCGGCAACGCATCTGCTACACGCAGCGCTGAGGGAGGTGCTTGGGGAGCATGTTGGTCAAGCGGGGTCACTTGTTGAGCCGGATAAACTGCGTTTCGACTTCACGCATTTCGCCGCGTTGACGGGGGCTGAGCTTGAAGAAATCGAGCATCGTGTAAACAACGCGATTCTGGATGGAACGCCGATAACAGCGGCAGAAATGCCGATTGAAGAAGCGAAAAAACAAGGCGCGATGGCACTGTTCGGCGAGAAATACGGCGACACTGTCCGCGTGGTCAAAATTGACGCAGTATCAGCAGAACTCTGCGGCGGCACGCACCTGGACAACACAGCAAAAGTCGGCGCGTTTGCGATCACCGCAGAATTTTCGGTAGCTTCCGGCGTGCGGCGGATTGAAGCGACAACCGGGCGGGAGACACTGAACGATCTTCATGGCGCGAGGGAGCGTCTGGCGCAGCTTTCCGGTATGTTGAAAGCCGGGTCTGCGGATGAACTCCCGGTAAAAGTTGAACAAAACCTCACGGAACTGCGTGAACTGCGCAGTAAGCTGAGCGCATTGTCCGCGAAAGAATCCGTCGGCGAGGCGGAGCGGCTGCTGCAAAGCGCGAAAGATATCGGTGAGTTGAAAGTCATCACGGCGATTACCGACAACCCGGATAATCTGCGGCAGATGGCGGACTCACTGCGGGATAAAGAACCGAACGTTGTCGCCGTATTGGCCGCCGTTCGTGATGGCAAGATCACAATCACCGCCGCTTGCGGCAAACCGGCGATTGCCAAAGGCGTCAAAGCCGGAGATATTATCCGCGAGATAACACAACTATGCGGCGGCTCCGGCGGCGGCAAGCCGGATTTCGCCATGGGCGGCGGGAAAGACCCTGACAAACTGCAATCCGCACTGGATACTGTGGAAGGCATTGTGAAAGCGAAACTGTAGGGGCGAACATGGTTCGCCCGCAAGAGACAAGGAGGCGCAAATGAGCGATTGCATTTTCTGCAAAATTATCAACGGAGAAATACCCTCCGATAAAGTTTATGAAGACGAGCACGTATACGCATTTCGTGATATTGAACCGCAAGCGCCGGTGCATATACTGGTAGTGCCAAAGGAACATGTTGCGTCGGTAGCGGATATATCGGCGGAGAATTCGCACCTGGCGGCAAAATGTCTGGAGGCTGCGGCGAAGATCGCCCGGACTGAAAATCTCTCCAGCGGATATCGCGTGATTGCGAACACCGGGCGTGACGCGGGGCAGACGGTTTTTCACTTGCACTTTCACCTATTAGGCGGCGCGGAACTCCCGGCCATGATCGTTGGAGACGCAGTCTAGATGTTCACAGCAGCCGTGATAACGGTGAGCGACAAAGGCTCAGTTGGCCAGCGGGTTGACACAGCCGGTCCGCTGATTTGCGAAATGCTGGCGGGTGCGGGATTCCAGGTAACGCACACGTCAATCATCCCGGACGAGCGGGAGGTTATAGAGCAGGAGCTGATCAAATGTGCCGATGAATTGGATATCGCGCTGGTGATGACAACCGGCGGCACAGGATTCTCCCCACGGGATATCACGCCGGAGGCAACCATCGCTGTATGTGATAAGTTAGCCCCCGGCATCCCGGAAGCCATGCGGCTTGAGAGTTTGAAAATCACCCCCAGAGCCGCGCTGTCAAGAAGCCAGGCGGGAATCCGGGGCGGAACGCTGATAGTCAACCTCCCCGGCAGCCCGAAAGCCGTGCGTGAGAATTTAGAAGCGGTGCTGGACTCGCTTGAGCATGGTTTGGAAATGTTACGCGGAGAGACGGAACACCCCGTGTAGGGACGGCCAAAGGCCGCCCCTACACGATTGCCCGTAAGGAGGAGGTACACAATGCCATTAACAAACGCCGAAAACATCGCGAAAAACCGCGATACTTACAAATATGCGCATATGGTGGATACCGCGCCGCAGGCTTGTGAGCCGGTTGACAAAGAATGGGGCGTTGGTATATCCGGCAACACGGCGGAGCCTTCGCCATTTGCGCGGATTAATAAGATTTTGGCCATCACAGAGAAGACGACCAACGGCTTTGTTTCGCCGGATCGTGCGGAGCTTGTGACTGAGGCGTATAAGACCCACCCCGGTGCGCCGCAGATTTTGAAATGCGCGTATGGCATGGCGAACGTCCTTGACAACACGCCGATTTTTATTTTCGAGCATGAGCTGATTGTTGGTTCGCTGGGCTGTGAGAAAAAGGGCGCGCCTGTGCATCCGGAGTTCGGATTCAACTGGGTTGTGGACGAAATGCGCGACGGGCTGATGGATTTTTCCGAAAACCGCACCCACGATTATTTCACCTTTACCGAAGACGCGCAAAATCGCCTTGAGCAATTGCGCGAGTTCTGGGATGGCAACACCGTCGAAGATATGGTAAATTCGATGATAGACGACGACGTGATCAAAGGCTCTCACGATGGGAAAGGTGTGTTTTTCGCCGATGCTTACGTCTTCTCCGGTGCGGGACACCTGGGGTTGGATTACGAACGGCTGTTCCGCTTAGGCTACGGTGGAATTTGTGAGATGATTGAAAAGCAATTGGAATCGCTGTCAATCGCAGAGCCGGTGGATATCAAAAAACGCGCATTCTACAATGCGGCACTGATTGTCACTGATGCCACGATCCGCCATATTCAACGTTACGCGGACTTGGCGCAAGATATGGCCGCCGCGGAATCTGACCACGTTCGGGCAGATGAACTGCGGCAGATATCCACAAACTGCCGGTGGATATCCGAAAATCCGCCGCGCACGTTTTGGGAGGCATTGCAGCTGGTCAATTTGGCGAACACGATCATTCACATCGAATGCAACGGCCACTCTGTCTCATACGGGCGATTTGACCAGTATATGTATCCGTATTTTCAGCGCGATATCGAAAACGGGACAGCCACCCGTGAGTTCATGCAGGAACTGATTGAGAATTTCTATATCAAGATCTGGGACTTGAACAAACTGCGCAATCATATCATCATCAAAACTTTCGGCAACGGCGGCATTGGCGGTCCGGCACTGACAGTCGGCGGGATTCTGCCGGATGGCACTGACGGGACAAATGAACTCACATTCATGGCGTTGGATGCGCACGCGCATGTCAGGATTCCATGCCCATGGATGGCTGTGCGGTTGCACGCGAACACGCCGCGGGAACTGAAGATCAAGACAGCGAATCTTATCAGACTCGGTACCGGCGAACCTAAGATTTTCAATGATGACGTCGCCATCCCGAGTATGCTGAGTTCAAATATCGCGGTGCATCACGCGCGGGACTATCAAGTAGTTGGCTGTGTGGAGCCTGATCCTTCAGGCAAAGCGTATGGCTGGAAAGACTGCGGACACATGAACATTGCCCGTGTGCTGGAGTTGGCGATCAATGACGGGCGGTGCTACAACTGTTCGACGGATTGTCCGCGCTGGGAAAAATGCGGCGCGGTTGGAAGTCGCCTCGGTCTCGCCACAGGAAGTCTTTCCGATTTTACATCGTTCGACCAGGTGCTGGAGGCTTATGACAGACAAATGGAATATTGGTGTGACCGTCAAGTGGCGTATCTCAACGCCGTGGATATCGCGCACCAAACGTTAAGGCCGTTGCCTTATCTCTCCATTTTGATGGATGGTTGTATCGAAAACGGCACGGATATCACGCACGGCGGGACGCTGTATAACTTTACCGGCCCGCAAGGCGTCGGCATCGGCACGGCGGGCGATGGGTTGTCCACGATAAAGCAGCTGGTGTTCGATGAAAAACGCGTATCCGGGCGGGAACTGTTAGACGCCGTTACCAACAACTGGGAGGGGCATGAGCGGCTGTACGCCTATGTCAACTCTGACAGAGTCCATCACTACGGCAACGATGACGATTATGCCGACGAACTCACCAAGTTTGCGATGGATACATGGTGCAAGCATATAGAACGCAGGCCAAACGCTAGAGGTGGATTTTTCCAGCCGGGGGCGTATTCTGTGACTGTCAACGTGGCGCACGGCGGGAATCAATGGGCATCAATCGACGGGCGCGTGGCGTATGAGCCGGTGTCGGACTGCATGGGCGCGGTGCATACAAAATGGGGCTCTCATGATATCAAAGGCCCCTTGGCGATTTGCAGGTCGGTTACAAAGCTCGATCACGCGCGCGCCACAAACGGTACATTGCTGAACTGGAAGTTTTCCCCCAGCGCATTAGCCGGGGAAACAGGCCGCGATAGCTTCATCGCGCTGATTGAAGAATACATCTCACGCAAAGGAATGCACAGCCAGTTCACCGTGGCGAATCAAGAAACGCTGCTAGCGGCGCAGCAGAATCCGGATGAATACCGGGATTTGCTGGTGCGCGTCGCCGGATACTCGGCGTATTTTGTAGAGCTGAATAAGGCGCTACAAGATGATATCATCGGGCGGACGTCGCTGTCATTTGATTAGCACAAAACACCCGCCGACTGCGGTCGACACCCTCTTTGCTAAAGAGGGCAAAGAGGAGGATTTTCTTTCTAGACCCCCGTCTCCCGTCCCCAGCCCTCTTTAGCAAAGAGGGTGGCTCCACAGAGCCGGGTGTTTTGCCTATAAACAGAAAATTTATATTAATAGGGGGATATGGTGATGTCAGAGAAAAGCATTGAGGAGATTATCACAGGATATATTGTTAATGAAAACGTAAAAGAAGGCCTTTTGAACTTTGTCGGATGGTTGAGAGGGAACGAAATAACCCCGCTACGGCAATACTTTGAAGGACAAAGTCCATTTTGGGAAATACAATGTAATGGTAAAAAACATTATATTGTTTGGGACGAAAAAGATAATATAAGCATTATGCTTACGGATTGCTTTACCAATGAATTTCAAGCCGTTATCCTTGAAAATAATCTGCAGAATATAGTTTTGGATAATCTGCAACAATGTACGCGCGCTACCGGCGGGCATTGTAATAATTGTCATCTTCCGGATCATGTTACGGGGGTTGATCAAGTAATTTTTGGAAAAGAAGTGAAGAGCCTTTGCTGTGGTGAATATGTTTCAGTTGACAATCCCAGCAGTGAGACAATTGCGGGGATAAAAAAGCTGTTGACATTATAGAATCAAAGCCATAAGCGAAAATAAGCATTAACTACATCTACACACATAATCGGAGGTAACACAACATGATAGACTACAACAAACTCACCGCCCTCGCCGAAGCGTGCGGATTCACCAACTGTGCGCCGATGGATATTTCGACGCTTGAGTTCATGCAAGAAGTACGCGACATGTGCAATCCGGAGCAA
>WQVW01000113.1 GCA_009785655.1 Oscillospiraceae bacterium
AACAGCATTGTTCCGCCGCGGCCGGTGATGCCTTTGACTTCTTCTTCGCCGAGTTTAATAAAATCTCCGGTCATTAATCCATTGTACCCGCGCAAGATGCCGACGCATTCGATACCAAGGCCGCTCGCCGTCCGCACGGCGGAGCGTATCGCCGCGTTCATTCCCGGCGCATCACCGCCAGAGGTTAAAATGCCTATTCTGTTTACCGCTGATTTTGACATAAACTACGCCCTCCCCGCATTTTAATGCTTATCTAAATATATTCATCTCCGCGTCATACACCTCTGTCCGGCAAAACGTTGTGAAATCCGGCTTCAAATCGCCCTCCAGCGCCTGCATTAAATGCTCCGGATTGAGGGTGGGGTTCTGTGCTGAGATTTTTGCCGTCATTGTTATCATGTCGCCTGCATGAAACTCAATATCCCGTATAAACGGAACGATGTCGAGATCATTCACGCCGCGTTTTGTCTTCTTTTGTATAATAATACTCTCTTGCCCAAAGCACGCCTGTAATTCATCGATGTCTCCATCAAAAACCAAACTGCCGCGAATCCCTAACCAGGCTATATCTGCAAATTTCCGTGCCGAAACATACGCATCAGTGACAGTGATGCCTTCCGAAAGATAATCGTTCAAATTATCAGGCAGAACACCCTCTGGTTCAAAATCCATCAGTTCGCATACGCTTTCACATCCGACAGACAGCGGCAATGCGATAGACATAATGGGGTGCGGGTTAAACCCCTCGGTATATCGAAGATTCACCCCGGCGCGCAACAAAGCACGCTGCAGCGTCGCCATTAAATCCAGGTGCGAGATATACTTCGCGTTTCCCGTCTTGCAAAACCGCAGTCGAAGCTTATTTTTGCCCATGACACACACCTCCTGTCGCAAGTTCAGCGACGCCGCAGGCGGAACATTGTTCACGGCAGTCCGGCGTGATTTGGTTCGCTTGCGCACGCTCACGCTCACAGCGGAAGTGATCTTCACTGACCCCGGACGACACAACGCGCCACGGCAAAAGCTCGTCTGCGGCGCGTTCACGCGTTGCGTAAAACGCCGGATCAAGCCCGCACTGTTCAAAGGATTGAAGCCAGCGTTCTAATGAGAAATATTCACTCCAGGTGTCAAGATACGCACCTTGCCTCCAGGCGGACTCTATCACCGCGCCGATGCGCCTGTCTCCCCTGGCCAACGTCGCTTCAATAAAACTCGTCTCCGGCGTGTGCCAATTGTAGGTGATTGCTTTGGATGATTTCAGTGCATCGCGCAAAAGATCTACCCTGCGTTGATATTCCGCCATCGTCACCTGCAGCTCCCGCTGGAACGGGGTATGCGGCTTGGGGACAAAGCATGATGTGCTGACCGTTATCCGCACACCGCGATGTTTATTCTTTGCCGTACGCTTCCAAGTATCCAACACCGCGCGGGAGAGTTCAGCGATTGCCAAAACATCCTCATCCGTCTCTGTCGGCAGACCGAGCATGAAGTACAGCTTCACACCGTTCCATCCCCCGGAAAACGCGATGGCGCAAGTGTTTAACAGCTCGTCCTCCGTCACGTTTTTGTTTATCACATCGCGCAAACGCTGACTCCCGGCTTCCGGTGCGAACGTCAGGCCTGATTTGCGGACTTTTTGCACGCGTTCCATCAATTCCACGCTGAAGTTGTCCGCACGCAATGAAGGCAGCGATAAGCTGACCTTTCTGGATTCGCACCAATCAAGCAACTGGTCACACAGCGGAAATAGTCCACCGTAATCGCTTGTGCTCAGCGATGACAGCGTTATCTCGTCGTATCCGGAGTTTTGGATTGATTCGATCGCTTGCCGAGTCAGTGTCTCCGGGGATCTGGCGCGCACCGGGCGGGTGATATGTCCTGCCTGGCAGAATCTGCACCCGCGCACACAGCCGCGGAAAAGCTCTAACACCACTCGGTCATGCACAATCCCGGTTGACGGAATGATCGTGTCCGTTGGGAAATACGCCGCGT
This sequence comes from Oscillospiraceae bacterium, assembly GCA_009785655.1. Classification (GTDB taxonomy): domain Bacteria; phylum Bacillota; class Clostridia; order Oscillospirales; family Oscillospiraceae; genus WRMH01. The sequence goes on from WQVW01000113.1 coordinate 1,993, forward strand.
CGAAATCCGTGACAAACCGCTTCTCGACCGGGAGCGGCACACCGCGCTGCGGCACGATTTTTTCCACCGTGCCGTTATCGTTATACGCAACGTCGTAACGCGACGGCACATAGACACCGCCAATAGCACTTGCGGCTTCAAGAAAATCAGTCTTGTTCACGCCTTGGGATTTCGCAAGTTTATATGCCTCAATGATCTCGCCAAGGACTTCCTCCCCTTCGCCGATGACGAAGAGATCGATAAAATCCGCCAACGGTTCTGGGTTGAAAGCACACATCCCGCCAGCGATAATCAGCGGATCATCGTCGGATCTATCCTTTGCTTTTACCGGTATCCCGCCCAGATCCAGCATATTTAGGACGGTGGTATAGGATAGCTCGGTTCCCAGCGAAAATGAAACGATGTCAAAGTCTCGTATGGAATCCCCGCTCTCCAACCCGTACAAAGGAATCGCGTTTTCGCGCATTAACGCTTCCATGTCACCCCACGGGGCGAAAACACGCTCACACCAGACATCGTCGCGCGCATTGAGCAACCCATACAGGATTCGCAATCCCAGATTCGACATGCCGATCTCATACGTGTCTGGAAAACAATACGCCACGCGTAAAAGTCCCGCGCTTTTGTCTTTGACTATCTGTTTATACTCCCCGCCGGAATACCGTGCAGGTTTCTGCACCTTTTGCAGGATGTTTTGAAGTTTTATGTCCATACTATTAAACGCCTCATATTCAGGAATTATTTCAGCGGATACTAAATATCCAATACCCGCCGTATTTCTACAACGACATCGCGCGGGTGACAATTAGACCAAGGATAAATAAGCTCACCAACGCCTCTGCGCCGGCCATAATTTTTGCCATATGCGTATAAGGGATCACTGCCGCCGGAGAAAACGAAGTGGCTGTTGTAATGGATACGTAAAGATAGTCAACAAATCCCGGAGTCCAATTCTCAGGCGCAAGCTGCGGATCGTCTGAAGTTTGCTGCGGGAACACAAAATCCGGATAGTTCTTATTGCGGAATACCGTTGGCAATCCCAGTGCGCGGATCTCAGGCCCGCCTGTGTCAAGCTCCCAATACGCCAGGGAAAACACACCTATATTCACGACCCACAAGGCAAATCCTGCCAATAGCAATTGATGAGAGAGTGTGACGGTCGCTGGATTAAGCATGTCATAGACAAACCACCCCATACAGATCAGATTAATTAACGGCAGCAAAACAACCACAGCAATCGACAGCGCGCGGGCTGATCTTGAGGGCTTCGCATGGCTGCCTGAATAGGCCAGTATAGAAGACGTGAGCATCACGCCTGAAATAACGGGCAATATCCACACAAAATTAAACTGTATCGTATACGCTATCCACGTTTGTCCCGCCATAACCACCAGCGTCATAACGAGCGCCGCCACACGCGTACGAAAATAAGAACTTACTTTTAAGCCTTTATTTTTAGTTTTTGATGATTTTGGCAGACTCATACGAAAGCTCCTCACATATTCGTTTTTGCGCTCAGCCGATAGTACAAATTTCCTGCATATAAGCAAAACACCCGCCGACTGCGGTCGGCACCCTCTTTACTAAAGAGGGCTAAGACGAAGGGTGGCTCCGCTCCAGCCGGGTGTTTTGTCCTCACGCTGATATAGATTTTCTGCAGTGCCTTATTTTCGAGACTTATTTTTATATACCGAACTTCTTTTCTCCGCTTCAAATATATAATAACCATCTTTTTCATGGATTTTGACCCCGCCGAAGATGGATATGAGTTTATTCTTGTACCAATCTCTGCGCTTTGTGACCATAAAAAAACTGCCGCCCACAGCCAAACGGTTAAAGCCTTTCTCTATAAACGTTTTTGCCACAGAGAAGTCCGTATGATACGGCGGATTGCTCAGGATCAGGCTAAATCCTGTTTCGTTCAAGTTTTCAAAGGCATTGCTTACAATCACGTTAACGCCCGGCACTCCGTTTATCTCCGCGTTACGCTGGGCATATTGCACCGCTGTTTCGTCTATGTCAATTAAGAAAACATTGCCGGGATCTGTAAATTTTGCGGCCAAAATCCCAACAACGCCATAGCCGCAACCCAAATCCAACACTTTATCATCAGCGCTGAACTCAACAAATGAAAGCATCGCCAACGTGCCTTTATCAATAAATTGTGGCGAAAAGCACTTGACACTGCTTTCAAACGAAAGTTCAAAACCTTTTATTTTCTCTATAATCATAATTTAGTATTTTATACTATTATTTCCGCTTTTACAATAGTGAATTAGTATCCAGGCGGCCGCGGCCAGCAAGGAAAAATTTGTCCTGGTCACTGCCAAAATGCAAGCACCGGCGGTCAGTGCAAAAAAAATAACAACACAGCTTGTCATACAAATCACGCGATCTGCCGTTGCCGGATTTTCCGCCTTTGATGATACGGCGGCATATAAAATTCTTCCGCCGTCCATTGGGAGCGCCGGCAGAAGATTAAAAACGCAAAGCAGCAAGCTCATTCCGGCCAGATGATATAAGATATCCACCTGCGTCTGCCGCGCCACGATGGCCGCAATCGCCGACAACACAGCACTTGCAATCGGCCCACCGGCCGCTATGAATATCTCCGCTATATAAGCCGCGCTGTATTGATGGCGCATAGACATACCGGTAACGCCGAGACGCAGTTCCACAACGCCGCCGCCGCAAAGTCTGAGTGCCATGTAATGCCCCAGCTCGTGCACTGATGCTGCGATAAAAATCAACAACAACAGCCGCGCCTCACCAAAGGCAAAAAAAGCGGCGATGACAGCCGCCGCGCCAATACTCACGCTGAATTTCGGATGATTATTCATGCTCATCCGGCAAATATGTAGTATTCAGGATTTACGGCAACGCCACCGATCCGCAACTCAAAACTCAACCCAGGCTCCATGATGTTCCCGCTGGCACCGGCTTTTGCGATCTCATCGCCCATGTTCACCATTTGTCCGGTGTCCACAAAAATTTCGCCAAGATGGCCGTATCGCGTCTCCGCACCGTTATGGGCAATGATGACAAATTGGCCGAGTACCGCACTTTCGCCGGCCGCAATCACCTCTCCATCGGCGAACGCTGCTACCGGAGCGTCTGCATCCGCAGCGATAATCACACCATGTCTGAAACTAATGCCGCCCCGGAAAGCGTCTTCCCCAAATCCGAACTGTGAAATAACCACTCCTGAAACAGGTGAGACGTGGGGCAAGTCAAGCACCGGCATTTCAAACGTGGTTCCCGCCGGAAGAGCGAGATGGGAAAATCGCGCCTGCGTCTCTAAAAACGCCGAGACAATCGAATCTTCCGGCATAAAACCCCAAGGGTATGTGTCACCCGTTTCTGCAAGTCCCCCGAATATAGAGTCAGCGTCAACCGTGCTGTCATCTTGGTGCTCATCCACAACCTCAATCTCATCGGACACACCGCGGAACGCATATGTAAATGCTTCTCCGATCGCTGAGATAAACTGCCGCTCTCCACTGATGCCCTCTCCCAGAATCGAAAGTGCCGTTCTATAATCCACCGCTGTGGTTATCCGGTTTCCGACAGTTGCAAAAAATCCGGGAAACAGTATTCTCAACAAAGCTGACAGCAAAAACAGTGCGGCGCAAATAGTCAGCTTACACGCGATTCGCCGTGTTTTGCGTCCTTCGGCACGCCCAGCGGGCGGACTTGTTCCCGGCTGTCCGCGCCGTCGCCGTACAGTACTTTGTCTGCGATCCCGCTCCATCATACGCACCCCCTATTCTATAGGGGATTATATTCCGTAAAAGACAAGCGTATGCATATTATGCGGCAGGAAGGACACGTCCGCGCAATCTACCCGCCGATCCTGACGATTGACTCCGTGAG
>WQVW01000114.1 GCA_009785655.1 Oscillospiraceae bacterium
GAAGAATATCATGAACAATATCGTGCCATCGCAGAGGACATGGAAAGCGAAGTTGACGCGCTGATAGCGGAAAGGGGAGGGGCGGATTGATAAAAGCGTATCGCACGATACAGGAAGTATCCGGCCCGTTGGTGGTCATAAACAACGTTCAAGGCGTTGCAACAGGAGAATTGGCGGAGATTGAGCTCCCGACAGGGGAGCGGCGGCGATGCCGTGTCGTTGAGATAGACAAAGGCGCCGTTGTTGTGCAATTGTTTGAAAGCGCGGAGGGGATCAGCCCCATAGCATCGAAAGCGCGATTTTTAGGCAGGGCACTTGAACTGGCAGTTTCCGGCGATATGCTGGGTCGGGTATTCAACGGATTTGGAGAGGCGATTGACAATAGTCCTATGATTCTTGCTGAGGCGAACAAGGACATAAACGGATGTCCCACAAACCCCATATCCCGCGATGTCCCGGCTGGATTTATTGAGACCGGGATTTCTGTAATTGATGCACTGAATCCTTTGTTTAAAGGCCAACGGTTGCCTATCTTTTCATGCCCCGGCTTGCCGCATGAGATGATTGCCGCACAGATCGCTTGTCAGGCGAAGCTGAACGGTGACGCAGATAATTTCGCTATAGTATTCGCAACGATTGGGGCCGCATTCCATGAATATGACTATTTTATGCGCGAATTCAACAGAACAGGGGCGATAGACCGGACGGTTGTCTTCGCGAACTTGGCTGGTGACCCAACCGCGCAGCGCATCGCAACACCGCGGATGGCACTCACTGCTGCTGAATATCTGGCGTTTGAAAAAGACATGCACGTCTTGGTCATACTCACCGACATGACAAATTATGCCGAGACATTGCGCGAGATTGCATTTGCAGCCAAAGAAGTCCCGGGACGACAAGGGTACCCGGGATATATGCATTCAGATTTTGCGGCAATATATGAACGGGCGGGCAGGCGTATCGGGAAATCGGGGTCAATCACCATGATACCGATGCTCACCATGCCAGGGGATGACAAAACCCACCCTGTACCGGATGCGACAGGGCATATTACAGATGGGCAGATCATGCTTTCACGAGATTTGTATAAGAAAGGCATCGTGCCGCCTGTGGATGTATTGCGCTCCCAATCGCGGGTGAACGATAAAACCATTGGGGCAGATGTCAGCGACGTGGCGGATCAGCTTATGGCGACTTATGTGAAAGGAGCTGCTGCTGGAGAGTTGATGAAAATAGCCGGTGAAAGCGCATTGTCCGCATCTGAATTGCAATACGCACAATTTTCTGAAACGTTTGAGAAGTGCTATATATCCCAGGGTCGCAATGAGTATCGGCAGATAGAAGATACGTTAGCAATCGGGAGAGAGTTGCTTTCAATGGTTGAGGAGCGTTGACATGATGACAATTTCGCCGACACAACAAGCATTTGTTCGTCAGAAAAACAACCTTGAATCCGCCGTTCACGCGCTGAAAACGCTGGAAACGAAACGGAATGCGCTGCTGATGCAATGTGATGAAACTTCACGCCGCCTGGTCAAGCTTCGCACAAGCGTTGATGAAGAGATGCGCACGTATAACAAATCCCTCGCTATGGCGAAGGCGGCAATGTCGCCGAAGGGTGTGCAGCAGGCACTGTTGTATCAAGCGTTGGATGACACAAACTATCCCTATGGTTTTGCGCAGACTTTCGGCGAGTTGGATGGTGCGTTGGATGCCATGGCCAAAATTCGCCCCGACATGCTGGTGCTTGAACGAGAGGAAAATGCGTTACAAGTGCTGTCTGAACAGCTGCGACAGATAAAATGCCATGCAGATATGCTTGAACATGTAACCATTCCGAATCTGCGGGCGAACATAAAATATATCGCGATGAAACTGGAGGAAAACGACCGCTTGGCGCAAATCCGTACCCAGCGGTCGCACATTTGGCAAGACCCTTTTTGCTGATGTTACCTCAGCTCAATGGAGGGAAATAGACACAAGCGGACGCGATTGGCGCGTCCGCTTGTCTGTCGGAATGGTCTACAGCAATGCGTTGCGTTGGGCGATCAGTGCGCCCCAGGTCAACGGCCCCACGATCCCGTCCGGCACAAGATTGAAAATGCGCTGGAAAGTGACGACTGCGCTTTGCGTCATCGGGCCGAAGATCCCGTCCACTGCGAGTTGGGGGATACTGGGATTCTCTGCACGGATGGCATTCAAGGTACTTTGGATTAATCTGACGTTCTCCCCGGTTGAACCCATTCTGATCAATGTTCCGGGAAACGGCGGATTCGATGGCGCGGCCGCACCGCCGCCGATAGTTGGCAGCGCTTCTTGCAGCCTGCCCCAGGTGATGGGTCCCACAAGTCCGTCCGGAACTAATCCGAATGCCCGCTGGAAAGCAATCACGGCACTTTGTGTTATCGAACCAAAGATCCCATCCACCGCAAGCTGCGGAATACTGGGGTTTTCCGCGCGGATGGTGTTCAATGCACTTTGAATCAGCCTGACATTCTCCCCGGTCGAGCCGAGCCTGATCAGCGTGCCCGGATACGGCGGAAGTGTCGCCGGTGGCGGAACGGGCGGAGTCACCGGGGGTTGCGGGGTGCCAGTGCCGCCTTCAAGAAGCGCGTATATCTCCATCATTTTGCCCCAGGTGATGGGGCCGACAATCCCGTCTGGAGTCAGCACAAATTCGCGTTGGAAGGCGATGACGGCGGCCTGGGTGAGCGGGCCGAAAACCCCATCCACCGCGAGATGCGGCTGTATGCTTGGGTACGCCTGACCAATCGAGTTAAGACGGCTTTGAATCAACCGGACGTTCTCCCCAGTTGAGCCGACTCTAATCAGCGTACCGGGAAACGGCGGCGTTGTATCGGGCGGCGGCACGGGATTCGGCGGAATCGGGGTAGTCTCATTGATTCCGCGGTAGACGGCATACAGGCGGTTCCACGTATTCGGACCGACAACGCCGTCCGGTGTCAAATTGAAGAGTCGTTGGAACTCAATCACAGCGTTCCTGGTGTCCGCGCCGAAGACGCTGTCTTTGATGACGGTTGGCACGGGGTCATAAAATTCAGAGATGAAATTGAGCAGAAATTGCAATTGCAGCACGTTCTCTCCACGAGCGCCTTGAGACAACACCACATTCGGCGGATTCTCCCCGATGGTGACACGCGTGCCCTCACTATCAAGTTCGGCAAGTCTTGTGACGGCAACGTTTGTGAAGGATATTCTGTTCCAAGTCTCGCGGCCGATGACGCCATCGGCATTGAGGTTAAATGTCCGCTGAAAAACCCGGACAGCCTCTTGTGTCTCAGCATCAAACACGCCGTTGGGGTTTGATATCCGAGGAATCAGCGGGAAATTGATGCGGATTCTGTTGAGAAAGTTCTGCATTCGCTGTACCGCGGGGCCGGAGCTGCCAAGCCGCAGCGGAGTGCCGGGAAAAGACTCTGTGATGCCCCTGATGTTGTCGCTTGAAACCAGTTCTAGGTCACGTGGATAGAAACGATGCAGGATCTGTAGCGGAGACAAACCTTGATTCGCCAACGGTACAGTCCCCCACTGGGAAAGACCGGCACAAGTCGCCGTGGTTCCGTTGCAATACGAAGTGAAGAATGGATTCTGGAATCCGATTCTGCGCGCGTATGTATTGAAAATGCCGTCAACAATCTGGCTGATGTTGTCAAATATTGGGCCGCCGTATCTGAATGCCTGATCAAACGCGGTGGAGTTGGTTATGTCGAAATTATTGCCGCGGATTCTGTACCATTCGGTGTAAATTCGGTTGAGTGTGAACGACACGATGGCGTGTATATTTGCGACAAGCGCGTTATGCGGCCACGTTGGATAGATTTCGCTGGAGGTGACGTTTTTTATGTAATCAACGAACCGGACTCTGACATTTCTGGCCGATGGGTTGTCTGGCCTTCCCAGATGAACGGTGATGAAATCGGGGATGAACACCTCTCTCATCACACCGGTTCTGGCAGGAGGGTCCGGCGGTGCAACATGGTTGCGCGGCGTCGGATCTAGCAGAGCCACGGGAACAAGCGTGATATTTGTCAGCGTGTGCGCTGTCGGATCCAGCAGCGTTACGGGGTCGATATTAAGGTCGATGTCTGGGGTGCCATCGGGGTCTTCAATCGGCACCATTGTGACTGGGAGCATGGCCGTCCGTGTGTCAACGATTTCAACATTGTGGATAGATACCGATCGATAGCCATCGGCGTAAACATGGACGTCAACGACGGAATATGCCGGGGCGTTGTAGGTCTCATCCAGTGTCAGTTCTTTATCGGGTGCGGTCAGTTCAAATGTTTCACTGCTTCCGGATTCGGAGTCGGTATCAGTCTCGTAAAGCACAGTACCGTCCGGCTGTGTGATGGTGACATGCGCTTTGATAGGCAGCGTATCGTTGTCTGTTCTCGTTTGTATCGTTAAATAACCTATACCCATATTTACTAACCTTTCCTTTTTAGTTATCAGCACGGAATATGAATAGCCATAGCCGTGCAGTAACATTTTATGATTATTGTGCGAGATTTGTGACGATTTTCATAAAGAGAAGCGTGCCGTAGACAGCTGGCAGACAGCGTTCTGCCGGTCAAGCTGGCGGCGGGCGTGTAACACCCCAGCATCCAATAGGACTGAGTTGAAATTTTTGCATATTTGTGGTATGGTTTTGGCAATTGACGTAAGGAGATACATATGAAAATCGGAATAGGTATAGATACTGGCGGCACATGCACAGATGCAGTGGCGTATGATTTTGAAACCGGCAATCTCGTCGCCAAGGGGAAATCGCTGACCACGCGGGAGAATCTTTCCATCGGAATTGGTAAGGCGTTGGACGCGTTGCCGCCGGAGCTGATTCGGAACGCGACGATCGTCTCGCTGTCGACAACGCTTGCAACCAATGCATGTTTGGAGGATAAGGGCGGACGTGCGAAGCTTTTAGTATTCGGCCTCACTGATGAATTGCTTCAGCGTTGGGATGCAGAGGCCACTTATGGAATAAAAAGCGACAGCGTGCGCTGTATTGATACGCACGGAAGTGCTGATGGTCTAATCATTGCCGAACCGGACTGGGATGCTGTGCTTCAAGCGCACGGGGAATGGTTGGCAGACGCCGATGCACTCAGTGCGGCGGAGCTGTATTCGATGAACAACGGTGCGCCGTGTGAAAAGCGTGTAAAAGATCTGGCGGAGGAACATTTTGGCTTGCCATGTGTCTGCGCGAGTGAGTTTACAAACGAATTAAATGTTCTGATACGCGGTGCAACCGCGCTGTTGAATGCGAGAATGTTTCCAATTGTGCGCGAATTTGTCGAGACGGCGATGGCAGATTTGGCGGCGCGGCAGTGCAAAGCACAGGTCTGTGTGGTGCGCAGTGACGGCAGTCTCATGTCCTCCGAACTTTCCCGCGCCCGGCCGGTGGAGACGATTCTGTCGGGTCCCGCGGCCAGTGTGTTGGCGGGGAAAACATTCTGCGACAGCCAGGATTACATTATCGTCGATATGGGCGGTACGACGACGGATATATCTGTTGTGCGCGGCGGCAAGCCGGTCACGGCGGACGGTGGTATACAGATCGGCAGATGGAAAACCACGGTGAAAGGCGTGCTGGTGTCACCATTTGCGTTGGGCGGAGACAGCACGATTCGGCTGGAGAATGGGAAACCGAAGTTATTCACCCGCCGCGCCACACCGATGTGTGTGGCGGCGCGCCGCTGGCCGGAGATTACAGACATGCTTTCGGCACTTTTGGATAAAAGGCGCGTAAACAAATTCCCGCTTCATGAGATATTTTATCTTGTCCGTGAACCTGCCGAGCAAAAAAGCTATGACCAATATGAGC
>WQVW01000115.1 GCA_009785655.1 Oscillospiraceae bacterium
ACGGGCATAGCCATCGCACTTGAGCCGAGCTATGCCGCGTTTATATATGCAAGATCCGGGCTTGGTGTCCGGCACGGGATTACTCCGGCGAACTGTGTCGGCGTCATAGACTCTGATTACCGGGGAGAGATTATGGTCGGCCTGAGGAACGCATCGGATAAAGCATTTACAGTAAACAACGGGGATCGGATTGCGCAAATGGTGATAGCGAAATGCGAATTGCCGGAACCGGTGCTTTGCAACGACTTAGATGAAACCTCCCGCGGGAGCGGGGGGTTCGGCTCCACAGGGGAGTGAAAGAAACATCAAACGATCAAAAGATCCCTCTTGAGAGTCAAAAGAACGCAAAATGACGGACGCGCAAAGCGCGCCCCTACAAAGCATCAGGATATTCATGTAGGGGCGTACTTTGCGTGTCCGATAAGATCGACTTAGTTTACTCTCGCAAACCCACCTGTATAGCGATGACGGTCATATCATCGTCTTTGTCTGATTTTTTGAAAGCCTGGTCTATAATTGTTTTTGAGAGTTTGCGCGGATTTTTGCCAACCTCAAAGTCAGATATGATATCCTCCAGCCAGCTGTCTCCGGTGCCTGATATAACGCCGTCACTGACCATCACAGCGATGGATCCGGGTTGAAGCGCCATTTTCACATGATCCGGCGTGTTATGCGGCGGCGTGCCGAGACCCACAGCCAAACTCTTACCGCGCACACGGCGAATCACACCGTCATGCCGTAAATAAGACGGCGCGGCGCCGTACTTGAACATGTTCGTCTTGCCGGAAAAAAGATCAATGGATACCAGGTCGATAGTCGCGCAGCCGGTGTCGTCTTCATTCTTTAAAAGGAAGAGGTCATTTAACATTCGCACAGCGGTCTCAGCTTTCACGCCAGCGCACAAGAAACGCTCCAGTATTCTGATGGTGTCTCCGCTGTATCTGGCTGCAAATTCACCGCTGCCCATGCCGTCGGACAAGATTACGTACAAGATACCATCATCAGTTTTGAAGTATGCACCTTTATCGCCGGACACTTCCTGCCCGCTCTTTTTCACACAGGAAATTCCGACAGCGGCGGATAGCGGTTCTGCTTCCAGGAGTTTGAGTCTGTCTGAAGCTGCGAGGGTTTCGTCCGTACACAACCGCACGCCCAGCGCAACGGAAAGCTTGTCCAAATATGCGGGGTCTTTTTTTAATGCCCTGACTGCGCCAGAGTCCACAATCTCCGCGATCAGGCGGCCGCTGCGAACGCGGAATACAGCGGTTTCCGCAAAAAAGCCTAGACTCTGCAAATACTTGGAGAGCCTTTCCTCAAGCTCCGGCTCAAGTTTAATTCCGCCGCTGAGCTCAACGGATATCTCACTTAAAATGGAAGAGACATCAGAATACTGGTTAAATGCCGCGTTTTGATTCTCACGCAGTCGATTTTTGTACTGCCTGCGGTATAGCAGTCCGCGCAGCTCGGTGTTTACGGATGTTACATAGCCATCCAGGTTTACGCACCAGAAATAATCCGGGAAATCGGCTGCTGAGAGCTGTCCGCGCTCCAGCATCATGGGGGATAAGTTGTTCATCACATCCAGGGTTGTTTGATAGTTTGTCTGCCAGCATACGGATGATTTTCCGCATTTCCGGCACGTTGTTTCGGCGGCGCGGTCGAATATGGCGGAGAGATCTTCGTCGTTGCGGTCGATTCCGGTTTTTTCCTTCACTGTCGTATACAAATCCTTAAACGCAATGGCGGTGCTGTCGATACGCGCTTTTGTATACTCCCGCGCACGCAAAACACCGGAACCGGATCGGCCGGAGTTTGGCAGTAAAGCACCGAACCGAGACATAAACGAGCTGGGCAGGATAATAAATATAACGGAAGCGGCGAACGCCTCATACAACACAGCCGGAATATGTGCGCTGCCGAATGACATCAATGAGATGGCGGCACCGACAAGGATAAACGAAGCGGCGAATGACAATCTGTTGCGTTTGGAGAAAACACCGGAAGTGAGTCCGGCAAATCCGTACGCTGCGGAGAACAGAGGCGGCCCGCCAGAGGCGGCATCCATTGCGAGGCCGATCGCAACGCCGGTGGCGCACCCCATGCCAACGCCACCCGTGTAAGCGGCCAGGAACACGCTTAAAGCCGCCAAAGTTCTGCCGATAGACATCACGCCCAAAACGGTGATATTAGACAGTGAAATGAGGATGGCTGAAAGCAGAATTAAAACACTGACGGCGTTGATAGTTTCCGAGTTATATTCATATTTAGGGCTGCTTTTCCACGGATTAAGCGCGCGCCTGAAAAAATACGCACAGCCGCCGGCCAAAACAATATCAGTAATCAACAGCACCGTCACAGAAGGTGCCCATCTTGCCCCGGCAGCGGAAACGAACCCGACACATGTTGTGATAACAGCCGCGGACATCGGCATGAACCATGCACTCTCCGAAACATGCGTGTCCCGGAAAGTGACGAGGATGGTGCAAACCAACACGGCGGCGGATATATACTGTATCGACCAGAGGAACGAGCCGAAAAACAAGTATCCTGAAACAGCACCCATCAGCGTGATGACAGCCGCATCGCTGCTGGAGGCGGCCACAAATCCAACGGCAAAAGGAGACAACGTACCAAAAACCCGCGCACCGGATAAAATGAACCCGAGCAAAAACCTAACAGCGTATTCAATAAGGCGAATTGAAAAGCCCCTCTTTTCTGTTTTCACGCCTGTTGATGCTGTTATAAACTTTAGAAACCTATCCCCAATCACACAAACCGTCCTTTCCCCGCCATGGGCATAAATCCATGGGATTCAGCATATAATACTAGATTATTTTAGCGGGTTAGGACGAGAGAAAAAGGTCAAATCAGGCTGTAGTATCGTGTTGGGAAATATTCGGAAATGCAAAAGCGGCTGCAAATTTGCAGCCGCTTTTGAGTGTGTAAAATAGATTTACTTAAATGTTTCAAATACTTCCTTAAAGATTTCGCCGAATTGAACTCCAAATGTCTCGCCGAACGCATCACTGGCTTCCATCATGTAAGCTGCCGACTTTAACATAGATTCCATCATGCTTACTTTCTCAGCTGCGGAAGTATCTTCTTTTGCCGGACGCAGGTCGTAGTACATCTTCTCGTATATGTCCAGCATTTTTTGATTTGTTGCTTCCCTGGATTTAACAATGTCTCCAACAGCGACGGCTTTTTGCTCAGAGGCCATGTCATACGCGTTCAACGAGGGAGGGTGCGTCTGGATTTCACGAATTTGTGTGAAAGCCTCATAAAGATATCCGATGTCAACGCGGATTTTTTCCATTTGGCCGAGTATGTAGCTTATGGTAAATTCTGAACTGTTAGCGTCATTCATTTCCGACGGAATCTCTGTGGCAAATTCATTGCCGTTGTTATTTATAGCCATGGTGTTGTCCTCCTCAATAATGTGAGCAGGGCTTGCGAACAGGCAGATTTTTGTTTGGCTGTCATCCGTCCATCGCGCCCTGCCTGATTTAATCAAACCTTTGGCGCGCTTTACGTATGTAGGCGCGTATTGTTTACCGGATAAATCTACCACTTCGATGTTTTTTGTGATGGGTGTCACCCCCAAATGTGTAGATTGCACCTGCGTTTTTTTGTATGGGTGTCGTCCCCGGTGCGTGTGTATTTTATCATGCTGTATTAAAAAAAGCAACAATTTTTACCAACGCAAACAATAAAGCGGCTGCAAATTTGCAGCCGCTTTTGTCATAAATGTTTATCCTATTATGCTTTTTTCTTCTTAGGCTCACGCAGGAAGATGAACCAGTAGGATATCCCGATGATTACCATGCCGCCGATAATGTTGCCGATGGTGGAAGCGACCAAGTTGTACCAAAGCCAGTTGCCCCAGGTGAGGTTGGAAAGATTGAGGCCGAATGCGGATTCCGCTGCCGCTGCGTACGTTGGGTTGCGCATGGCGAACAAGCCGACAGGACCGTAGTACATGTTGGCGATACTATGCTCAAAAGCGTTCAGAACGAAGAGCATGATCGGCATAAACAGTGCCAGGAATTTACCGCCGGAATCTTTAGCGGAGAAAGACATCCAAACAGCGGCGCAGACGAGGATATTACAAAGAATGCCGCGTGCGATGCCGTCCATAAATGTCATAGTGGATTTCACATAAGCGGTGTTGATTGCGTTGGCGGCGACAGCGTTGTTAAACAGTGACATGGTTCCGCCATATGCGGTCAGCCACGCGACAAGCATTGCGCCGGCAAAGTTGCCTATGTATACGAACAACCAGTTTCTAAGCATTTTGCTCAGCGTAATTTCTCTTTGCAGTACGGGGATGATCAGCAAATTGTTGCCTGTGAAAAGCTCACTGCCTGCCAATAGAACCATGGCCAGTCCGCCGGGGAAGACAGAGCCGCCGATCAGTCTGGCGATCGATGGGTTTGTCTGGACAATAGACGCCGGGGCGACAAGTGAGCCAACGCCAGCCATTGCGATGAATATTCCGGCGAGTATGCCGAGTACCAGCATCTTCGAGATCGGAAGCTGCGCTTTTGCAACGCCTGTTGCAATGTAATTCTGCGCGATTTCTTTTGGTGCAAACACATTCATTTTAGAACAATTCCTCCCAATTTGTGCAACTTAGTGTTGTGGTATGTTTTGCGGTGCCGCGAAGAGACGAAAAATTTCATCTGTTCACAGAATCGAAACATTATAGCATATTTTATCACATTGTAGCGTCATGTCAACTTGTAATTCTGACTTTTTGTTGTATAATGACTTAAAAGGAGAGCGACCATGCTTGTTGTGACATACGGAAAAGACATAGAAAAGAACACTTACGACACGTTGAAAGTGTCTGATATCGGGCTTTATCTGGAATCCGGCATGACTGTGGCGATCAAGCCAAACCTTGTTGTGCCAAGCCCCGCGATCACGGGGGCGACAACGCATCCGGAGGTGGTGGAGGGTGTGATACGCTTTCTGAAAGATTTCGGCGTGAGAGATATAAAAATCATCGAAAGCTCATGGGTAGGGGATTCAACCAAACGCGCGTTTGAATATTGCGGATATAACGAACTTGCCAAAAAGCACGGCATTCCGCTGGTGGATATCAAATCCGACAGCAGCGAGATGCACCGGCACGGCGAATATGCAATCGACATCTGCGATGAGGCGATGAACACGGATTTCTTAATCAACATTCCAGTGTTGAAAGCGCATTGCCAAACCAAGATGACCTGTTGTATGAAAAATCTGAAAGGCTGCATCCCGGACAGCGAAAAACGCCGATTCCACACGCTGGGGATACACAAGCCAGTGGCAGTGCTGAACGCCCTGCTGAAGACAGGATACTGCGTGGTGGACGGCATCTGCGGGGATCTGTCGTTTGAAGAGGGCGGGAATCCCGTGGAATCGAACAGGATCATCGCGGGGAGGAATCCATTGCTGGTAGACTCCTATTGTGCGGAACTTATCGGATACTTACCGGATGAAATAGGTTATCTGGCTCACGGAAAAGAGCTGGGGCTGGGAGAATTTTATTCACAGGGGACGCGAGTTGTTGAGTTAAACCCGCAAAACAAACCTGTCCATCAGGCAAAAAGCGGCCGTGTGGCGGAACGATTCAGTAGCGCAATACGCGAAGATTCAGCCTGCTCGGCCTGCTACTCCGCACTGGTGTATGCGCTGCACAGATACGGAGAGGAAACAGGGGAGATATCGATAGGGCAGGGGTTTGAAGGCAAAAGCGGCAGAGGACTCGGTATAGGCCGCTGCGCCGCGGGTTTTGACAGAAATGTACCGGGCTGCCCGCCAAAGGCGACGGATATATTGGCGGAGTTGAATAGG
>WQVW01000116.1 GCA_009785655.1 Oscillospiraceae bacterium
AATGATGTCACCATACGCCATTGCGGGCTTTACCATCAGCATATCCGCACCCTCAAGCGTGTCTAGCATCGCCTCTTTCAATGCCTCTCGCCGATTGTGAAAGTCCATCTGATAGGTTCTGCGGTCACCGAAAGATGGCGCGGAACCCGCCGCGTCCCGGAACGGACCGTAAAACTTTGATGCGTATTTGACGGCGTAAGAGAGTATCGCAGTATCGGTGCAATCGTGTTTGTCAAGCGCATCGCGTATAACTGTTACCCTGCCATCCATCATGTCAGACGGGGCAACGATATCCGCACCGGCCTGTGCATGTGAAACGGCAGTCTTTGCCAACAGCGGCAGTGTCTTGTCATTATCGACCGTTTCCCCTTTCAGCACGCCGCAATGCCCATGATTTGTGTACTCGCAGAGGCAGACATCGGTAATCAGCGTGATCTCTCCGCTATACCGTGCACGCAGAATCCTTAGCGCATGTTGCACAACACCCTCACTTGCCCAGGCTTCGCTGCCGGATTCGTCCTTGTGATCGGGCAGACCGAATAACAGAAAGCTTTTAACACCTGAATTCAAGCTGTGATCGACCGCTTCGCACACACGATCGGGACTGAAATGAAACTGCCCCTCCAGCGAGGAGATGGGGGATTTTATGCCCGTTCCCTCTTTAATAAAAAGCGGATAGATCAGCGATGCGGTACTGATGCGCATTTCGCGCGTGAGTCCGCGCATATTTTCGTTCATTCTGAGCCGCCTGGGCCTTATTTGCACGTCCACACCTCCAAAAGTTTTTCGACCATTGCGCCGGTGTCGGCTTTATCCGCGACGATGGTTTTAAATCCCGCCGCTTCTGCCGCCGCTGCCGTCTGTTCCCCAATGCAGACAGCCGGGATTTTTGTGGAAAATCCCTCCCGCCGGTTGGCTTTTACAAATCCGTCCACAGCACTTGCACTGGTGAATGTGATATAGTCATACCCGGTCAGATTGTCCGGTTCTGTTGCGGTCAGCACGGTTTCGTATACGGGGATATCCGTGAGATTCACCCCTGCCCGGCGCAGAATGTCAACAATATCTTCCCCGCCGATATTTGCGCGGTACAGCACGGCGTTTTGCCCGGATTGTATATGCCCGGCGGCGGCGAGTTCAGTACCGAGATGCTTGCCATCAAAAATCTGCGGGACAAAGTCAGCGCATATGCCGTATTTTTTTAGTGCGGCGGCGGTTCTGTCGCCGACAGCCGCCACGCTGATGTTTGCCAGTTTGCGCGCGTCATATCCCGCGTTTTCCAAACAGGCAAAAAAGGAATTTACCCCGGCGGCACTGGTGAAAATCGCCCAATCAAGGCCGTCTAACTGCAAAGAAAACTTGAGCGGACGCGTCTGAATACAAGGATAGTATGTAACGTCCGCGCCAAGTTCACGCAGACTTTCGCCAAAGCTTCGCGCCACATCACGCGGGCGTGTGACCAGTATGCGGCAGCCGTGAAGCGGTCTGTGCGGCAGCCAATTGAGCTTTTGCGCAAGTGTGCAGACTCCGCCGACAACGATGACGGCCGGGGATTTTACACCCTCACGCCGGATAATATCCGGTAACATTTTGACAGTGCCGGTAAAGCTGCGCTGCTTTGCCGTCGTACCGTTTTCTATCATAGCGGCGGGTGTGTTTTCGTCCATACCGGCGGCGATCAGTCCCGACGCAATAGACGGTGCGGTGGCGACGGACATCATGAACACAAGCGTCCCGCCGAGCGTTACCAAAGCATCGTAGTCCATAGACACCGCTGTATCATTCTTGCCGTGGCCGGTGATGATATGCAGTGATGAGGCGAAATCGCGGTGTGTGACGGGGATTCCCGCATAAGCCGGGGCGGCGATGGACGATGTGACCCCGGGAACGATCTCAAACAGTACGCCGTTATCAAACAGCAGCTCCGCTTCTTCCCCGCCCCGGCCGAAAACGAACGGATCGCCGCCTTTCAGCCGCACGATCGTTTTATGCGCCGCTGCCTCGCGCAAAAGTATCTCACCGATTTCATCCTGCGGTACGGTGTGATTCCCGGCGTCTTTGCCGACATCTATTCGCTTCACGCCATCGGGGATCATTGACAATATCTCGTCACCGATGAGTCTGTCGTATACGACGACATCGGCGTTTTCTATCAGCTTTTGGGCGCGCACCGTGATCAGTCCCGGGTCGCCCGATCCTGCACCGACCAGGTATACTGTTCCGCATTTTGTCATATCGTCTCTCCTTTGAGCTGTGCCGCAAGTTTCCGCCCCGCCATTTCCGCCTTATCTCTGGCATAAACGATTGATCCTGTGCGCACTGTTCCAAAATCGTCAACATACAGCCCTGTGAGTTTCAAATGTTCACCGTCTATCTCGGCAAACGCCGCGATCGGGGATGCGCATCCGCCGTCGAGTTCAGTGACAAAACGCCGTTCCGCGCATGATGCATCCCACGCATCGGCACAATGAAACCCGGCAAAAACGCTTACATCAAATCCCTGCCGCGCTTGTATGGCCAAAATGCCCTGACAGGCCGACGGAATCATCTCATGCGTCTCGAATGCTCGCGAAATCCTATCTAAAAGTCCCAGCCGCTTCAGTCCCGCGACGGCGAGGGTGATGGCACCGAATTCACCGCCGTCAAGCTTGTTCAGGCGCGTTGTTACGTTGCCGCGCAGTGGTGCGATGATGACATCCGAAAAAATGTTTTTTAACTGCAGTGTCCGCCGTGCACTGGAACACCCGATAGGCTTTGACAGATCAATGTCAGCCATACCCTGCGGCAAAATCAGCGCGTCACGCGGGTCTTCCCTTGCGGACACCGCAACAATAGGCAGTCTGTCATCCACCTGCATAGGCATGTCCTTAAAACTGTGTACCGTGAGATCAACCGCGCCATCAAGCAGGGCCTTGTCCAACTCTTTGACGAACAGTCCCTTGCCGCCGATTTTATCCAGTGACCTGTCGAGGATAATGTCGCCGGTGGTTTTCATCGTCACAAGTTCTGTGTCGATGCCCCGGCCGTCAAGATGCGCAATGAGTATATTCGCTTGGGCGACGGCCAGCGCACTCTCACGGCTGCCTATACGTATTTTCATAGGATACCCCTCACTTTTCGTGCGGCCTGAACAACAGCGTGATGCGATTTGCCGCCGCTCGTCAGTCCCGCCACTATATCGCCGCGTATGGCAACGGCCGGGAACAAAAATCCGCATTCGCCGCTGTTGTCAGCTATACTCGCAAAAATTCCGCGCTGTGCCGCCAGTTTGCCTATATGCTGGTTTACTTCACGATGGTTTGTTGCCGCCACGGCAAGAAAAACGCCGTCTAAGTCTGTATCATTGAACTGACGCGCTATAAGTGTTAGTCTGCCCCGGTTGTGCAAGTCATGAATTTCCGGCAAGGATTCGGGCGCGATGACGGTGAGATTGAACTCGAATTGCAAAAGTGTTTTCACGCGCCGCGCCGCTACTTTGCCGCCCCCAACGATCAGTGCCTTTCTGCCTCTTGAAGAGACGAACAGCGGGAAAAATTCTTTCCTATCCTGCCCGTTCATCACGTGTTGATAAGACAACCATTTGTCGAAGTCCGCAACGTATTTTTCGATGATCTCATCGGCCTGCGCTTCTTTTTCCGCGCGGTTTTGGTATGATTCCCCGGTTGAAAGCGCGTCTACATCGTAATACACCGCGCCGGGCAATCGCGTCACGATGTCAGGGTCAATGTCGCGCGGGACGGCAAGATCAAGCCAGAGTCGTGGATAAGCGGTGTCTTTTTTAATCTGCCCGGCAGCAATCGTATGGTGCGGACTGCGCGTCGCGCTGATCAGTACGTCGCAATCATTGAGCTTGTCGTAACGCGCAGTGTAATCGACCGTGTGCGCACCGGGCGGGACAATTGTTTGCCCGTGGCGGTAGGTACGCAGCGTCATCGTCGTGTGATAGTCGTTTTCAATGAGTGTTTTGGTCATCAAGCGGCCTATTTCACCGTTGCCGATGACCAGTGCGCGTTTTATATCCCCGTGCTTCTCAATCGCTTCAAGTGCCCGGTGAACGATCGAGTCTTCGCGTATGCCGAGGGGTATTTCAGACTTTATCTTTTTTGCGGCGGCGATGGATTCCCTGAACAGCACTTCTAAAACGCTGTCCGCCGCACCAAGTTCACGCGCGGTACTGATCGCTGCCTTCACCTGCGATATGATCTGGTCTTCACCCAGAATCTGCGATTTCAGTCCGCCGGCAAGTCCGCACAAGTGCCGCATGACATCGAGGCTGTGCGCGGTATAGTGTCTGCCGCCACGCCCGGCGACTCCCGCTAAATCACACAGCAGCGCAAACGTGTCGATCTCATCGTCCGCCGACACATACAGCTCTGTGCGGTTGCATGTTGATATCAGCACAGCACCCTGAATTCCCGGCATGTCTTTTAATCGGCTGTGGGCGTCAGTCAGCATGTCGTCCGTAAAGCTGAACTGTTCACGCAGATCAATAGACGCGAGGTGATAATCGATTCCCGCCATCATAATCATTTCTGTTTCACCACGATGATTGAGAAATAATCTTCGTTATTATCGAAATCTTCCGGCGAACGGAAAACTTTTTCGTCCCCCATCGACGCGCGCCGAACCATAAATACTTCCTCACCGCGATTTTTTAGCGTGTCGGTGATCGCGCCGATCGACTTGCCGGATTTCATCAAAATCTTTGTGCCGTCAAGCTGTAAAAAATCGCCGCTGTAGGATGCCGGAATGATGTGCACCGCTTCCGCACCCTCACACAGCGTTTCGTTCGCCGCCGCCGCCGCAGCACAGAAAGATGGCACGCCGGGAATAATTTTCGTGCGGTATCCCATTGCCGCAAGGCGCTTGTGGACATACATTGCTGTGCTGTATATCGTTGGGTCTCCAAGTGTCAGAAACGCGGCAGACAGCCCCTGGTCAAGCAGTTCCGCGATCCGCCCAGCGGCTGCGGCGTGAGATTCATCGAGTATTTTTTGATCCTTTGTCATCGGCATCGGGCAATGTTCCACACGCTTGCCATCTATGTATTGTTTTGCGATATTCAGCGCAACATTCGCTTTGCCTCCGCTGTCAGGCGATATGATGACATCACATGTCCGAATCGTCTCAACCGCTTTGATTGTCATCAGCGACGGGTCACCCGGACCGACGCCGACACTGTAAAATGTACCATTGTTCACGCCATATCCTCCATTCCGTATATCAATGCGTTGCATATCGCCGCCGCGACGTTACTGCCCCCCTTGCGGCCGCGCGTGACAATATAAGGAACATCCAACCGCATCAGCATTTCCTTCGATTCGACGACGTTGACAAACCCCACCGGCGCACCGATAACAAGTGCGGGGGCAAGTTTCTCGCCTGCTATCAGTTCACATATTCTCATCAGCGCAGTCGGGGCGTTGCCGACCGCGAAGATCAGCTGATTGTTGAGTGCCGCCGCTTTATCGACCGCTGCGCGGGCGCGGGTCGTGCCGTTTGCAATGGCAGTTTCCGCAACGTCACTGTCTGCGATATAGCACAGCACCTGTCCGCCGAACCCGGCAAGCCTTTTCGCGTTTACTCCTGACTTTGCCATGTGCGTATCCGTCACGATGATCGCGCCGTTTCGTATCGCCGTGCGCGCCGAATCGACAACGGTTTCTGAAAAGGCCATCGACGTCTCATAATCGAAATCAGCCGTTGTGTGTATCACGCGCTTGATAATCGGCGCGAGTGTGGGGTCAAGTTTTTGCGTCAGTTCG
>WQVW01000117.1 GCA_009785655.1 Oscillospiraceae bacterium
ACAGCCAGCTCGGAACCGGCGCCCTCGCGGCACACGTAAGATTTCGCTTAATGCTGCTCGGTTCCCCGCCTGACATAGTTCACGAATTTACGTTGCGCAAGACCGGCTCGTCAACGCCGCTTATCGGATGCTGACAGCACATCACAAGTCCGAGGGCCGGGATTCATCCCTGCTGTAGCGGGTTGCAGGCAACAGGGCACCGCTAACTCCCCAACTAGTGCAGCCTTACCTCTTCGTCGTTTACGAAAATAGTATACTACATCCCGCGCTTATTATCAACCATGAAAATTTACTTTGACAGTACGCGAAAATTGTGTTAAAATTCTTGCATTCCATGCGCTTAGTTTCGGGATACAGCCGGATGTGAAATATATGAAGCCCCGGTTGCCTTTCCGCCCGCTACTCAGGACATAGGAGAATAGGAAAAAAGGAAGGAACAAATAATGATTACGAAAGACCAAAAAAACACCGTTATCACAGACAACCGCACGCACGGAACCGACACCGGTTCGCCGGAGGTACAGATCGCTATTCTGACAGAGCGCATCCGTCAGTTGACAGAGCATCTGAAAGTACACAAAAAAGACAAACACAGTGAGCTTGGCCTGTTAAAAATGGTTGGTAAACGCCGCAGCCTGCTTGACTATCTGATGAAAAAGGATATCGAGCGTTACAGAGCGTGTATCGCAAAGCTGGGCATCAGAAAATAGTAGGGGCGATTATCCATCGCCCAAGGGATTTAGCGGGCGGCAATTTGCCGCCCCTACCACATGGAGCAGCAATCCCATAGCAGTTGAAAATGTGCCCGAACTTTCAGACATGTTTTCAAGTGCTAAGAGATTTGCCGCTCCGACAGCAAATCTGCTTTTGAAAGGAGCAATTTGAATGATTATTCACAAAAGAGAATTCTCGAACGAAAAGAAGTATACCATAGACTTCGCCGGTCGTACACTTACGATGGAGACCGGAAAACTGGCAGAGCTTGCCGGTGCTTCAGTGCTAGTCAGTTACGGCGAAACGGTTGTACTGGTCACGGCCACAGCTTCAGCCAGACCGAGGGACGGCATTGATTTCTTCCCGTTATCGGTAGATTTTGAAGAAAAGCTGTACGCCGTCGGCAGAATCCCGGGTGGATTCCTGCGGCGTGAAGGTCGCCCGTCTGAACGCGCAGTCCTGGCCGGGCGCATGATTGACAGGCCGATGCGTCCACTATTCCCGGACGATTTGCGCAACGACGTTGTCATCTCCTGCACCATCCTCGCTGTGGATCATGACTGTTCGCCGGAGATTGCCGCAATGATCGGCGCATCCGCAGCTGTTACGATTTCCGATATCCCGTTCAACGGCTCCATCGGCGGCGCGTCACTGGGATATAAAGACGGCAAGTTTTTCATTAACCCCACCACTGCAGAGCGCGAAATATCTGACATGTACTGCACCATCGCGGCAACGTCGGAGAAAATTGTCATGCTGGAAGCGGCGGCGAATGAAGTCACGGAAGATGTCATGCTGGAAGGTATCAAAGCCGCGCATGACGCCATCCGGCCTGTGATTGAGCTGATCAACAAAATGCGGGCTGAAATCGGCAAACCGAAGTTTGAGTATGCCCAAGCATCGTTCAATGACGAGCTGTTCGCCAAAATCGTTGATAAATACCTCGACGACGTGAAGCACTCTATGGACACTGACGACAAAAATATCCGTGAAGAGCGATATAACGCCGTTGTCGAGAAAATGCTCGCCGAGTTTGAAGCAGCGTATCCCGAAATAACTGCACAACTTGAAGAGATCACGTACAGACTCCAGAAAAAAGTGGTCAAAGCCTGGTTACTGGAAGGCAAGCGGGTTGACGGCAGAGCAATGAACGAACTGCGCCCAATGGCGGCGGAAGTCGGCTTGCTGCCGAAAGTACATGGCTCCGGCCTGTACACACGCGGCCAGACTCAAGTGCTATCCATCGCAACACTGGGAACCATTTCAGCTTCACAGAAGCTCGACACGATCTATGAAGAAGAGCTGAAACGCTATATGCATCACTATAACTTCCCGTCATTCTCCGTCGGCGAAGCGCGTGGGTCGCGATCCACATCCCGGCGTGAGTATGGCCACGGTGCGCTGGCTGAAAAAGCACTTGAGCCAGTGTTGCCGAGTGTCAATGAATTCCCGTACGCTATCCGCGTGGTATCAGAAGTACTGTCATCAAACGGCTCCACATCGCAAGGCGCGATCTGCGGTTCTACGCTGGCACTGATGGATGCCGGTGTGCCGATCAAAGCCCCGGTGGCAGGAATCTCCTGCGGTCTGATCTCCGACGGGGATGATTGGACGACATTTATTGATATTCAGGGCGTTGAGGATTTCCACGGTGAGATGGACTTTAAAGTCGGCGGTACGAAAAAAGGCATCACCGCTATCCAGATGGATCTGAAAAACGATGGGCTGACAATGCCGATCATAGAATCTGCCCTCGCTTCCACACGTGAGGCACGGATACAGATCATAGACGAGATTATACTCCCGGTCATATCGGCACCGCGGACAGAACTGGCTCCAACCGCACCGAAAATGATCGTCATGCAAATCCACCCTGATAAGATCAGAGAAGTTATCGGCTCCGGCGGTAAAGTCATACAGAAACTCACAGCGGAAACCGGCGCGAAGATTGATATCGAGGATGACGGCAGCGTATTCATCTCTTCGACTGATATCGAGGCGTGCCGCACCGCGAAGAAGATGATTGATGACATCGTGTTTGTTCCGGAGATTGGCAAGCTGTACTACGGCAAAGTCGTGCGGATTATCCCCATCGGTGCGTTTGTAGAGCTTGTCCCCGGCAAAGACGGCATGGTTCACATCTCGAAACTTGAGAATCGCAGAGTCGAAAAAGTCGAGGACGTGCTGAATGAAGGTGACATGACATGGGTAAAAGTCATGGAGATCGACGACCGCGGACGCGTAAACCTCTCCCGCCGGGACGCGATCAAAGAACGGCAGGAACAAGGCCTGACGGATTAAGATAAAATTAGGGACTATATTCTGCGGAGTTATACACATGTATAACTCCGCACCCCGGTTGTCCCCCGCAAATACACGACATGGGACACCGAGGATGGTGTCCTGTGCCGTGTATTTATTTTTACTTATTGTCCATTTGCTTTAGTGCCTGGTGCACCCCTGTCGCGGCAAATCCACTGACGATGCCCACAGCGGCGGCATTTAAGTAATCGCTGGCCGGAAATGCTGGCATCAAGTGCATTCCAGCGATTCCGAGCACCGCCCCCATCATCCCGCATATCGCGGGAATCCACTTTTTATCCAGACGCGTATCTTTGACGATTTCGGCCACAAGATAACAGATCACTGTAATTGCAGCCACTGACGTAAAGCCTAAATCCATCGCAACTTCTCCTTTGAAGCTTGCATATGCTTCAATCTATTCACCGGCGTATAAAATGATTACAAAAATTGACGAAAAAGGGGATTAACCGAAATTGGATGATATATCCATGGTAGAAACGCTTAATAAAGACAAGTTGGTCTCAAAAGACTACATACTTGTGATGATTGCGGGTTCCGGCACGGCTTTTATGAACTTTTTCTTCGCCGCTGTGCTAGCAGTTTATGTTGAAGCTATCGGCGGTACAGGGATTCAATTTGGAATGCTAACGTTAGTGTATTCATTTACGGCACTGCTTGTACGCCCTGCGTCCGGCATTTTGTCTGATAAATTCGGCCGAGTGGGACAGTTGATTATCGGCTCGGCTATATGCGTTGTTTGCTGTATATTGTTTGGCCTGGTCGGGTTTATCCCGTATCTGTTGGTTATCCGTGGCCTGCAAGGCATCGGTTTTGGCATGCACTCTACTTGCGCCGGGGCTGTGGCCGCAGATGTTTTGCCAAAATCCCGCATGGCGGAAGGCATCGGTATATTCGGCCTTTCCGGCACGATCGCACAAGCAGCGGCTCCGGCGATAGGCCTTGCCGTTATCGCTCCTGGCACGATGGAAAGTTATAGATTGCTATTTTTCATCTCCGGCGCATTATGTGCGGTGAGCTTTATCGCCAACTGTTGCATAACTTATGAGCGCAAGCGGAAGAAACTTGCTCTTACAAATCAAACTATGGACGTTGAAGCAACGTCACTGGAATCCACCGTTTCTGATGAACCTGAACCCGCGCCTGCGGAAGAGATTTCGTTGCCTAAAACATTTCTGGGTTTTGAATATGCACTTTTCCCGCCGATAGCTGTGCTTATATTGATGTATTTGGGTCTTGTCGGTGTAATGCTCTTTTTAGCGCGGTTTGCAATAGAAGACGTAGGCATAGAAAATCCGGGGTGGTACTTCACCGCCAGTGCCATCGGTATGTTCATTTCCCGATTAACCTTCGGCAAAATTGTTGACAGGCATGGTTCTGATATCGTTATCATTCCCGGCCTTATTGCTATGATTGTGTTTATTGCGATCATTCCATTTGCCAATTCTATGCTGACGTTTATTGCAATCGGCTTCCCGTTCGGATTTGTCCAGGGGGCTGTTATCCCCACCTTTAACGCGATGGTATTCCAGCGCACCTCTCCACAGCGGCGTGGGTCAGCTTCCGGTGCGTTTTTTACGGCAATCGACATTGGCTTTGCCGCCGGCGGGCCGCTTCTGGGGCTGTTGGCAGATTTTCGCGGACTGCGGTACATATATTGGTTCGGGGCGATCCTCTTTGCGCTGGCGCTGATACTGTATATCCTGATAGCGTCTGACAAGCGGCACAATGCGCGGTTGGAAAAAGCTCAAATTCATAAAGGAGTGAATTGACTATGGACGTTTTGAACGCGATAAAAACCAGGCGCAGCATCCGGAAATATCTGCCGAAGCCTGTGGAGGATGAGAAGCTGAACCTGGTGCTGGAGGCGGCGCGGCTTTCTCCGTCGGCCAGGAATGATCAGAATTGGCATTTCATTGTTGTGCGTGACGCGCAAAAGAAGGATCTGCTTTTCGAGGCATCGTTTGAACAGCCGTGGGTCAAAGAAGCGCCGTGCGCCATCGTTGCCTGCGCCACCGATAATCGCTTCATGGACTGCGGCCAGCCGACTGACACGGTGAATCTTTCGATTGCCATGTCGTACATGATTCTGGAAGCGCATGAACTCGGCCTCGGCACATGCTGGCTCGGTCATTTCAAAGCTGACAAAGTCAAAGAGGCACTGGATATCCCGGAAAATGTCACCGTCATCGGCTTCACACCGCTGGGATACCCCGCCGAAAACCCGGAGCCGCGCCCACGTAAAGCGTTGAGCGATATTGTAAGTTACGATAAATATTAGGAGGCAATTATTATGGTTAAACTAACCGCAAAGAATTTTATCAAAGCCGAATGTGTGGATGAGTTTCTCGCGATAACTAAGGAGCTGGTGGAAAAGACAAACGCACTGGATTCCGGATGCATTCTGTATGAGCTGTGCCGGGATACAAACGACCCGCTGCAATTCATCATGATTGAAGCATGGGAAGATCAAGCATCGCTTGACAAACACATGCAAGCCCCACATTTTTTAGCGCTGATTCCAAAGTTGCACGACATGAGTGCAAAACCCGGTGAGATCACGTTTTTGGAGAAGATTTATTAATCGGTAGTGCGCCTATGAGGGCATCGACCCCTGCATAGGG
>WQVW01000118.1 GCA_009785655.1 Oscillospiraceae bacterium
CGAATTTTTCATCCATCAGCAGCGAAACAGCTGAAACAATTACGGCGAGGTTAAGAGAATTCCCGGATACCACAATTTTTGGCGCTGGCAGCAATGTCGGCAGTACGTGGTCACACACCGTGCCGATACCGGAAGACATGTTGACGCGCAGTATGCGGGAGCATGTGGATCCTGAACATCAGCGGGAGGAGCTTAACCTATCCATTGCCCTTGTTACGGTGGATGCGGAACATTATGCTGAGCTGTGCAGACTCGCGGGCGTTCCGTTTGGGTCAAATATACTCATCAATCATTTCAGGCAACGCGTCGATGATCACTGGACGGAGTTTACGCCGATTGTATGGAACGGGCAAACATTGCGCATTCCGTACATGGATCAAACAGATGCAGACGCGCTGCACGAGTTGACGCTGCACGGCGAACTCAGCGGAGCTGATGTGCCGAACGAAATATTGCATGTCAGCAGAGCCATGCTAACCGTGGTGGTGCCAAGGCTGGATGCCGGAACATATTCCTGGTTTGCGGATACTGCCAACCCGCACGGCTTCACGGAACATATGTTTGAAGTTTTTGATGAACTGATCCCGCGTGACGGTGACATTCATGTCAATACTGGCGTGCGGAATATCGCCGCCGAACAAAGTTCAGAGCGCAGTATCGTCCGCCTGGTGATGGTGTTTACCTATGGCTTCGTCGGCATGTTGACGCTGATTGGGCTGACCAACGTCATCAGCACCATCTCCACCAATGTGCGTTCACGTTCCCGGGAGTTTGCGGTGTTGCGCAGTGTTGGCATGACACACGGCGGCGTGAAGCGTATGCTGAACCTAGAAAGCATTATGTGTTCTGTGAAATCACTTGTTGTCGGGTTGCCGTTGGGTGTTATCGCATCGTACTTGATCTATCAGGCCGTCATGATTTCTGTCGATTTTCCGTACAAGTTCCCGTGGCCTGCCATTGTGCAGAGCGTACTCGGTGTATTCGCCGTGACCTGGATAACGATGCGTTACTCCGCGTCCCGCCTGCGCGGGGGCAATATCGTAGAGTCCATTCGGAATGAAACCGTGTAAGTTGAATTGGCGCAAGTGATAAAAGAAGCACCCCGGATCTTGGCAGTGATGCCGCAAGATCCGGGGTGTTTGATTATGACATGGCAACCGCCGGACATGCCGATGGATAAACGTTTTGTCTTAGTGAATGTAAAAGTGAATGCTGAATCGCCAACCGCATAATTGTATATTGCGCATTGACTGTCGATTGTGTATAATTTTAGAAATTATACAATGAACGGAAGGGATTCTGATATGGACGTTTCCAAATTCACGGAATATCGCCGCCGTGTGGTGGATAATTGCGCAAAAGTTATCGTTGGTAAGGATGAATCAATCGCACTAATTCTGATATGCTTCATTTGCTCCGGTCATGTGCTGCTGGAGGATGTGCCCGGCACTGGCAAGACCATGCTGTTACGGGCATTCGCCAAAACAATCGGCGGGGATTTTAAACGCGTGCAGTTCACGCCGGATCTGTTGCCGTCTGACTTGACCGGAATCCACTTTTTTAATCAGAAATTAGGCGAATTTGAATTCCGCCCCGGCCCGTTGTTTACAAACGTTGTGCTGGCGGACGAGATCAATCGCGCCACGCCGCGCACGCAGTCAAGTCTGTTAGAAGCGATGGAGGAGCGACAGATTTCCGTTGACGGCACGACGTTTCCGTTACAGTCGCCATTTATGGTGATGGCCACACAGAACCCGCTGGAATCTTACGGCACATTTCCACTGCCGGAGGCGCAGACGGATCGATTTTTCATGCGCCTGTCATTGGGATACATGACGCGGGAGCAAGAGCTGTCTGTGCTCTCTCGTGTTTCGACGATTGATATTGTGGAAAGCCTCACACAAGTCGTGACCGATTCGGAGACGGAATACGTCCGCAACAATTTCCACAATGTCAAAGTGACCGATGATGTGGCGGGATATATTATGGATATTATCGAAGCGACGCGCAACGAAAGCCGGTTTATTACCGGGGTCTCCACCAGGGGCGGAATGGCATTGTACAAGGCATCCCAAGTCTGTGCCGCGCTGAACGGGCGGGATTATTGCCTGCCAGAGGATGTCCGCTTTGTCGCGCCGCATATTTTGGCACATAGGCTGAACACAGGCGGCGGAGTCCGCGGAGAAGATACGGCGGACGCGATCGACAGGATTATTAACCGTGCGGCGGTACCGCTGGAAGAGGCATAAGGGGAATTTATGGTCGTTGCTTTAATTGTCCTGGTTGCAGTGGCGGTGGTTTTGCAGTATCGGTCAATGATGAATGCATTGAAAGGCATTGGTTACAGCAACCGATGTTCCAAACTGATTGTGGAGCCTGATGAGTCGTTTGAGATGATTACGACCATCTCAAACACATCCCGCCGCTTTGTCCCGTTTCTAAAAATTGACGAAGTGCTGCCCAGAGAGACAGTTGTGCTGGACGGTCATGCCCGCACGAAGATTGACGAGAAAGATAACGTGCGACACATTTCCTCCGCTTACTTGATGCCGAGAAGCCAGCTGGAGCGGCGGCTGCCGATATCGCTGCCCCGAAGAGGGCGCTATCTGTTCAGGGGGGCGGATATCACCGGCGGCGACTTCCTCGGTTGGAATGACGACCGTCGGCACTTTTTCGTGTTGAATGAGGTTGTGGTGTATCCCAAAGCCGCCCCGGTGGATGACCTGTCCAGCGTGCTGGGTGGTTTTCTGGGCGATGTATCGGTCAGGCGGTTTATTATGGAAGATCCGGTTCTCGCAGTCGGCGCGCGTGAATATACAGGGCGTGAACCGCTGAAACAGATATCCTGGAATCACAGTGCGAGAACGACCCGCCTGATGGTAAAGCAGTTTGATTATACGATTGAGCCCGTTGTGTCCGTGATGTTGGATGTGAGCATCAGTGCGCGCGAGGAGACGAAAGAACCGTTGATAGAGCGGTGCTTTTCCCTGGCAAGAAGCGTGTGCCAACTGTTGGAGAATAAAGGGATTGCGTATGATTTTATCACAAATGCGACGACAGGCAATGCCCTTTCCTCATGGGTCTACATGGGTGAAGGGCTGGGGAAATGGCATTTTTTCTCGATACTAGAAGGCCTTGGCAGGGCTACGTATGATTGTATTGAACCTTTCCGGACAACCATTGAGAAAATGAAAAGACAGCAAGCGGGGAACCGTTCCACCCTCGTCATTCTGCCGGAGCGGGACAATGAAAAGCATGAGCTTGTCCGCCATTTTCAAAATTTCAGCGGCGGAGCGGTCACGTGTATCTATGGAGAGGATATAGATGATATTTACAGCCGGGCTTAAAAGCGTATGTAATATTTGCTTTTATATGACCTTCGCGAATTTCATTGGTGTACTGGCCGGCGGGTCGAATCTGTTTGTCACCCTGCCTGTGTTTGTGCTGGCGGCATTTTTAGGGGCGTTTCTGGCGGAGCGAGGGCGCATAAAATACCTCGCGTTGGCTCCGCTTGTCTTGTGCTTTTTCATGGTGCCGCTGCACCCGGCGAATGTGCTGGTGCTGATTCCGGCGTGCATTTACACGGCGTTTGCATTGTTAAGGCCGCGTCAAGGAATGAGTCACCAGGAGTATCTGGTTGTGTTCAAGGCATTTGCGAAGCTATTTATCCCGTATCTGCTGGCCGCACTACTTTTTGGCCAACTGGCCGCGGTTGAAAACGGATCGGTGCTGTTTGCCATGACATTTCTTGCCGGTGCTGTGACATTGCTGCGTATACTGCGTCATGATGATGAGGTGATTAACGAACGGCGGTTCAAACTGTTGAATGTGCTGTATATCTCCGGTGCAATAGCAATCGGGCCGATTTTAAGCATCAATGACTTCTTCGTCTTGCGAACGCTCGGCAGACTTTATACAGACATCATCGTGCCCGCTTTTGTGTTCCTTATTTCGGGGATATTTAACCTAGTAAATGCCTTGCTGCAAAGCCTTTATCTCTGGACGCCGGAAGAGGAAGCGGGCGAAGTGGTGGATATGCTTGAGATATTTGAAGCGTGGGAGGAAGCTGGCGCCGAAATTTGGGCGAGGATAGTGGGGTACATCGTATCCGTCATCATCGTGCTAGCTGTATTGCTGGGTGCGGTTCTGCTCGTGAGACATATCGTACGGAAAGTGAAGGCAATGCTCGCCCAGGCGGAACAGCCCCCCCCCAGCTATAGTGAATCCCGGACGACGATCGGTGCTGTGGCTGCGCCTTCCGCACAAAAACGCCGCAGACGCCAGGGCAATCCGGTGCGTGAGATATATCGGAAATTTCTGAATCTTTGCAAACGCCGGGATATGGACATTCAACCATTTATGACCAGTCAGGATATAGAACAAGCGGCCGCAGAACATTTCAGCCAGCCGCAGTTGAAAGCACTGCGGGATATCTATATCAAAGTACGCTATGCTGACGCAGATTGTACCAAGGAGGATATCAAGCAGGCGAAAGCGCTGTACAATGAGCTGAGTAAAGAAAGAGACGCGTGAGTTTTCGCTGTGATAAAAACAGCAAAAAGCTTGCAATCAATACGATTGCAAGCTTTTTCATGGTCGCGGCGGCAGACAAAGCAAAAAACCTACCGAAGTAGGTTTTTTTATCATGGTTGCGGGGATAGGATTTGAACCTATGACCTTCGGGTTATGAGCCCGACGAGCTACCAACTGCTCCACCCCGCGGCGATTTGTCAATCATTATATCTAACGATTGAGGGACTTCATTCTAACACAGCTGATGGCGGCCGTCAAGAGTTTTCTTTTGACAAAAAGAAAAGCAAGTTGACAATAGATAGGGGATTAATATACAATTATCTAATAAACACATTTTGCGGAGGCTGTAAATGAAAAAGTATGGATTAAACGAATTGCGAGAAATGTTCCTGTCATTCTTTGAGGAGAAAGGCCACCTTCGGCTGCCGAGCTTTCCGCTTATTCCGCAGAATGACCCGTCACTATTGCTGATAAACTCCGGCATGGCACCGATGAAACCGTGGTTTACCAATGAAGAAACGCCGCCGAAAGCCCGAGTATGCACCTGTCAGAAATGTATACGTACCAACGACATCGAAAATGTCGGCAGAACGTCACGGCATGGATCTTACTTTGAAATGCTGGGCAACTTCTCATTCGGTGATTATTTTAAGCGCAAAGCCATCGCCTGGTGTTGGGAGTTTCTGACCGATCGCTTGGAGATAGACCCCAATCTGTTATACCCGTCTGTTTATCTGGAGGATGACGAGGCGTTTGATATATGGTCAAATGAGATCGGTATGCCGCCGGACAGGATTGCGCGGCTCGGCAAAGACGACAACTTTTGGGATCATGGACAAGGACCATGCGGGCCGTGTTCTGAAGTTTATTTTGACCGAGGCGAAGACGCAGGATGCGGCTCGCCCGAGTGTGCGCCAGGATGCGATTGTGACAGATATATCGAAATCTGGAACAATGTATTTACCCAATTCAACAACGATGGCAACAATAACTATACAGAGCTGTCACAAAAAAATATAGACACCGGCATGGGGCTGGAACGGCTTGCCGTTGTCTGCCAAGGCGTTGACAACTTGTTTGAAGTGGATACGATCGTCAGCATTATCCGCGAAGTATCA
>WQVW01000119.1 GCA_009785655.1 Oscillospiraceae bacterium
GCGTTTTTTTGACGCATTATTGAATCTGCAAAACATCCTCGAAAAACAGGGGTATATAGAGGCTTGCTGGCACAGATTTTTTCTTGTGTGCAAAACGGGGAAAAGCGCATGATTAAGAAGCGGCTTAACGCGATTTATCAATCTCATAAAAACGAGTTTTCGGGGACGTGTCTGATAACACGTGGTGCGGAAATCTTGCTTTCAGAGTCAAACGGATTTGCAAATCTGGACTTCAATGTGGCAAACGCCATGAATACCAGATTTGATACCGCGTCGGTGACAAAAGTATTCACGGCTGTCGCTGTTTTGCAATTGGTAGAACGGGGCGCGTTGCGTTTGGATGATAAAATTCACGATATATTAGATCTAAAAGGTACGGCGATACCTGATGATGTACTCGTAAAACACTTACTTAACCATACGTCAGGAATCGCGGATGACGCGGATGAAGAGGCGGGGGAAGATTATTCCGCGTTATTTGTGGACAAACCCAATTACGCAATACGGAACTGTGCCGATTTCTTGCCGCAGTTTGCATATAAGTCGTCGAACTTTAAGGCCGGGACGAATGTGCGATACAATAATTGTGCGTTCATATTGTTAGGGTTAGTGATTGAGCGGGTGGTTGGGATGGATTATCGCAGTTTTGTGACAGCGCATGTTTTCAAGCCCGCAGGGATGGCACATACATATTTCGGCGCGAAAGATGAGGTGTGCCCAAATACTGCTGAAGGATATTTTGCCGTTCGCGATGAGAATGGCGGTTTTATGAAATGGAAGAAAAATATATATTCCTGTCCGCCTATTGGAACGGCAGATGGCGGAGCGTTCACAACCGCTGGCGATTTGAATATGTTCATCTGTGCACTTAAGAACGGGACGTTGCTCTCGCCTGGATACACTGACATGTTGTTTACGCCGCAATGCGCGTTCACGCGGCAGCACGATTTTGGTATGTGGCGTACGGGTTACGGTTTTGAATTTATTGAATCGGACGGAACAGTTTTATGCATGTACAAGGAAGGCGTGAATAGCGGCGTTGCCGCGATGTGTGCTTACTACCCAGAATTAGACATCTGTCTGAACATGTTGTCGAATCGAGACGGGTCGTTTTGGACGATTTGCGGAGAACTGCAAGCGGTTCTGCTTGAAGAGAGATTGAAGTCTAAATAATATTTGCCCAAGCCGGATTAGTTTGATATAATAATCTAAATAAATAATCAAGAGGCGCACGCGCTGAAAGGAATGGTCATATAAATGATAGCCGTACTAAAACCTGATGCCACGCGGGAGCAGATTGATAATCTGACGACATGGTTCGAGAAACGCGGGCTGAACGTGCAACTTTCTGTGGGGCAGCTCAGCACAGTCATCGGGCTGATTGGCGACACCAGCCAGATTGATGTGGATCTGCTTGAAGGGCTTGATATCATTGAATCAGTGAAGCGGATAACCGAGCCGTATAAAAGCGCGAACCGCAAATTTCACCCGGACGACACGGTCGTGGATATCGGTGGAATAAAGATCGGCGGCGGGAATTTTCAATTGATTGCGGGACCTTGCTCCGTTGAGTCGAAGGATCAGATAATCGGGATCGCCCAAAGCGTAAAGCAATCTGGTGCTACGCTGTTGCGCGGTGGTGCGTTCAAACCGCGTACATCGCCGTATGACTTCCAGGGATTGAAGGCGGAAGGAATCGAGTTTTTGCTGGAAGCGAAAGAACTCACAGGGATGCCGATTGTCACGGAGATCATGAACACCAATCACCTTCCGATGTTTGAGCATGTGGACGTCATCCAGGTCGGCGCGCGCAACATGCAGAATTTTGAGATGCTGCGAGAGCTGGGGAAGACGGATAAGCCGGTGCTGCTGAAACGTGGGCTGGCCAACACGCTCACGGAGCTTTTGATGAGTGCCGAGTACATCATGGCCGGCGGGAACAAAAACGTGATCTTGTGTGAACGCGGCGTCAGGACATTTGAGACGCAGACGCGCAACACGCTGGATTTGTCAGCCGTGCCGATATTGCGTGAGCTTACGCACCTGCCGATAGTCATCGATCCGAGCCATGCGACCGGTATCGCGCGAGTGGTAAAACCGATGGCAATGGCCGCCGCCGCTGCCGGCGCAGACGGAATTATGATCGAAGTCCATAATGACCCGGTGAACGCGTTATGCGACGGGGCGCAATCATTGACGCCGGAACAATTTGAAGATGTGGCCGGCATGGTGCGGAAAATCCGTGAGGTGGTCACGGCATGATTGTCAGGTGTGGCGGATGAGAACAATCAGGGTAAACGCATCAAAAGCATACGACGTGCTGGTCGGTGCGGGATTGCTAGACCGTGCGGGTGGATTGATCAAAGCCGCCGCCGGTGGGGATTTGGCAGTGGTTGTTACGGACGATATAGTCGCTGGGCTGTATTTAGACAGGTTGATCAACGCGCTCACCGATGCTGGATATAAAACATGTGTTTTTGAGGTTGAAAACGGAGAATCGTCAAAAAACACGCAGAATTACATAAAATTGCTCAACTTTTTGGCGGAACATGGCGTGACAAGATCCGACATTGTCGTCGCATTGGGCGGCGGGGTTGTTGGGGATCTTGCGGGATTTGCCGCTGCGACGTATATGCGCGGTGTGCCGTATGTGCAGATACCGACGACGCTGTTGGCGGCGGTGGATTCCTCCGTTGGCGGGAAGACGGCGATTGATTTGCCCGTTGGGAAAAATCTGGCGGGAGCCTTTTATCAGCCGGAGATTGTGATCTGTGACCATGATTTACTGCAAACGCTGTCGGAACGCGTTTTTGCGGACGGAATGGCAGAAGTGATTAAATACGGTATGATCGCAGACCCGGAATTGTTTCGGATGACTGATCTTGAGGAGATAATCACCAGGTGCGTCACGATAAAGCGTGATGTGGTCTGTGAGGATGAATTTGAAACCGGGGTGCGCAAGTTGCTTAACTTCGGACACACAGTGGGACACGCTGTGGAGAAATTGAGCAATTACGCAATTTCTCACGGTGAAGCGGTGGCAATCGGCATGGCTGTTGAAACACGTGCGGCGGTCAGTGAAGGATTCTGTGATGAGACATGTCTTAATGAGCTTATAGAGACGCTGAAACGCAACCAGTTGTCATTTGAATCCCCATATGGTACAGAAGAATTATTTATTGCCGCTGGATCAGATAAAAAGCGTAACGGGGACACCATCACACTGATTTTCCCGCAGGAAATCGGTAAATGCGTACTGCGCGATGTTAAAGTCAGTGATCTAAAGCGGTTGATAGCGTGTGGAACGGGGTGATAGACTTTGAATATCACGATCAATAAGGCGATTGTCGGCGGTACGGTAAAGTCCATTGCGTCCAAATCGCAGGCGCACAGATTGCTAATATGCGCCGCGCTGGCCGATTCGGAGACGGTGGTTTCGTATGCCGAGACTTCCGACGATATTGAGGCGACGGCCCATTGTCTCGCTGCCATCAGGCGTGGGGATTCTGATCTTAACGTGCGGGAGAGCGGGTCAACGCTTCGGTTTATGTTACCGGTGTGCTGTGCACTTGGTATTGACGCAACGTTTCATATGAGCGGGCGGCTGCCCGAACGGCCGATGACACCGCTTTTGGATGCGCTGAGAGAACACGGCTGTACATTCAGCGGTGTGGGCAGCGATTGCCTGAAAAGCTCCGGACAGCTTTCAAGCGGCACATTCAACTTGCCTGGAAATATTTCATCACAGTTTATCAGCGGGCTGTTGCTCGCGCTTCCGCTTTTGGACGGGGACAGCCGAATAAATGTCGAAGGCCGGGAGGAATCCGGATCATATATCAACATGACGATTGACGCGTTAAATATATTCGGAATTGAGATTGGGCGTGGGGATGGATCTTATCAGGTGAAAAGCCAGCAGTATCAATCCCCTGGCAAGGTGATTGTTGAGGGTGACTGGTCGAATGCCGCGTTCTGGCTCTGTGCCGGGGCTATTGGTATGGGCGCGGTGACATGCACCAATCTGAACTTAAACTCAAGCCAGGGTGACATGGCGGTTACGCGATTGTTGGAGGCGTTCGGAGCAGAGGTCACATACGGACGTGACAGCGTGACAGTGATGCCGAGCCGTGAAAAGTTGCGCGGAATACGCATAGATGCGGAAGATACGCCGGACTTAGTCCCAGTGATAGCTGCCGTTGCCGCCGTTGCGGCAGGTGAGACGGTGATATATAACGCCGCGCGGCTGCGTATAAAAGAAAGTGACCGTTTGCGTGCTGTGAGTGAGACGCTTTCAACACTTGGGGCGGATATTACCGAAACGCCGGACGGATTGTTGATCAAAGGCATGGAATCACTGAAAGGCGGGGTGGTTTCGTCCTTTGGAGATCACAGAATCGCGATGACTGCCGCAGTTGCCTCATGTGTCTGCAAAGAGCCGGTGACGATAAATGGCGCGGAGGCAGTGGATAAATCATATCCTGGGTTTTTCAGGGATTTTGAATCGTTAGGCGGACAAGTGACGGAGGGTGGTTGACGTGGCATCATTCTATGGACAGAACATAAAAATTTCAATATTCGGTCAATCGCATTCTGACGCGATAGGCGTTGTTGTTGATGGGCTGTCGGCGGGGTTCAAAATAGATTTCGACCAGTTGCGGGCGTTTATGCTGCGCCGCGCGCCGGGGAGAAATGAGTATTCCACAAAACGCAGAGAAGAAGATGCGCTGGAATTCTTGTCGGGGCTTGATAACGGCGTGGCATGCGGCGCACCGCTATGCGCGGTGATACGCAACAGCGATACGCGCTCGGCCGATTACGACAAGCTGCGCAATATCCCACGCCCCGGCCATGCGGATTATACTGCGCATATAAAATACGGTGGACACAACGATATTCGTGGCGGCGGACATTTTTCAGGGCGGCTGACCGCCCCGTTATGTGTGGCGGGGGGCATATGTCTGCAGATGCTTGCGCGGCAGGGCATTGAAATAGCGGCGCATATACAAAGCATTGCAGATATAGAAGACGTTGCATTTGACCCGGTGATTATCAGTGCGAAAGATCTGCGGGCGGCAAAAACAGCGGAGTTCCCTGTGATTTCAGCTGAAAGCGGGATGAAAATGCGTCAAGCCATTGAGAATGCGCGACGTGATGGAGATTCACTCGGCGGCGTGATTGAGTGTGCGGCAATAGGTCTTCCAGCGGGATTGGGCGAGCCGATGTTCGATGGGGTGGAGAATCGTGTGGCGCAAATCGTGTTCGGCATACCGGCTGTGAAGGGGATAGAATTCGGCAACGGGTTCATCTCTGCACGTTTGCGCGGGTCGGAGAATAATGATGCGTTTTATGTTGAGGACGGCGCGGTGAAAACGCGCACGAATAATCATGGCGGGGTTTTAGGCGGCATAACATCCGGTATGCCGGTAATATTCCGTGCGGCAATCAAGCCGACGCCGTCGATTGCGCTGGAGCAGGAGAGCGTAAATCTGCCTGAGATGGCGGACGCAAAGCTTACAATTTCCGGCAGGCACGACCCATGTATTGTTCCCAGGGCGGTGCCATGTATTGAGGCGGCTGCCGCGATTGCGATCGCTGACATGATGATAAGGGAGCTTTGAGATGGCACC
>WQVW01000120.1 GCA_009785655.1 Oscillospiraceae bacterium
CATCTGACTCGTCAACATCTATTTCGTACGGATATTCTTCATCCTGTTCCGGGAGTTCCGGATATCTGTCGGGGTCGTAAGCGCGACCTCTGGCATATCGCCTGTTGCCGGATTTGCTCGGATCTTCGGGTGCTTCCTCGTGCTCTTGCGGGTCGTGCTTCTTCTTCCATTCAGCAGCTTTTTCTGCGTCCGCCTGTTTTTCTGTCATATGCTGCTTGCGTTTGGAAGTGTTCGGATTGCGTGTATCTTCACCTTCGGCTTTCCGGCGCTCCGTCTCTTTGCGCTTGGCCTCCAGCTCTTTTTCTTTCTTTTCGCGTTCCGCGTTGCGCATTTCGTCTTCTGCGTCAATTATTTTGGTATATCGCTTTGTCAGCCATACGTCCTGCCCGATCATCAACACCGTGCCCGCTGTCCAGTAAATACCCAACGCCGCGGGTGTGATAAATGCGATATACACAGAAAACAACGGCATCAGCAGCATCACGGTTCGCATCTGACCGCCTGCCCCTTCCGGTGAACCGGCCGGTGCTATTTTCTGGTTGATCTTTGTATGCACAAACTGGAATCCACCCGAGAGGATCGGAATGAGGAACAGTAAGAACGCGGAAAGACTCCAATCATCTGTGTTCCACAAAAGGTTCCACTGCGGCACAGAACCTAAATCCATACCGAGAGACCTAAAATTAACCGCACGCAAATGCGGGACATGTAACGGTTCAAACGCATAAAAATGATCGTTGATAAATTGTGCCTGGGCAATCTGCTCATGCCGGGCGGCGATTTCAGAGTCGAATCCCAATTCGTACAACTCTTGATACACAACACCGTCAGGCTCAAGATACTCCGCCGGCACGCCCATCATCATCGTCAACGGCTGGCTGATGACAAAGAACAGCGCAAACATAATAGGTATCGGCAAAAGATTCCACAGACAGCCGGAAGTGGGGCTTGCGTTTTCTTCCTTATACAGCTTCATGGTCTCTGCCTGCGCCTTGGTTTTGTCTGAGGCGTATTTTTTCTGTATCTCCTGAATCTTTGGCTGTAGTCTTTGCGTCCGCATTGAGCCTAACTTGCCCTTCATCTGAAATGGCAAAAGTATCACCCTAATCAGGACGGCGATCAAAAGAATCGCCGCGCCATAGCTATTAAAGAGCTCATAAAGAAACATCAGCAAAATGCCGAACGGTCTTCCAATCGCGTTAAACATATAATCTCCTGTATATCATTCATTTGTGTCACGGCTATTAACAATGCCGCGCTGTTTATAAAAGAGCGGCCTGTGGCCGTTCCGATATCTGAACATGTTGTCACGGCACCGGGTCAAAGCCGCCTTTGTGAAATGGGTGACATTTAAGAATCCGCCGCAATGCAAGCCAACCGCCTTTGAGTGCACCATATTTCTCCAGTGCTTCTAATGCGTAGGCAGAGCATGTGGGTATAAATCTGCAACTGGGCGGCGACATTGGCGATATGCGTTTTCTGTAAAACCGGATTAAGCCTATAAGTGCCCGTTTCATTTGCTGTTTCC
Organism: Oscillospiraceae bacterium; assembly: GCA_009785655.1. Classification (GTDB taxonomy): domain Bacteria; phylum Bacillota; class Clostridia; order Oscillospirales; family Oscillospiraceae; genus WRMH01. Next base: position 1,529 of record WQVW01000120.1, read on the forward strand.
CGGCATCAGGTTCAGCTTTTTCATCAGTGACAAAACAGAACTTTCAAGCATTTTATACTCCGCAAATCTGGCCCGCACCCTTGCAACAATCACGATATCAAAACCGTTTGTGAGGTTGTCCTCGTTCAGTCTATAGATCTCTTTCAGACGACGGCGGACACGATTACGCTGCACCGCATTGCCGACCTTTGTACTGACTGTGATGCCAAGCCGGTTTGCGTTGCTGCCATTTCTTCTGCAGTATACAACAACGCATGATGTGGACATGCTTTTACCCTTGTTGTAAAGCCTTTTAAATTCATAATTTTTCGTAAGCGGCGATGTGAATTTCATCATTTTTGAATGCCGAATTTTGAATTATGAATTTATATAAAACGGCAGATATACCGCTAAAATTCATAATTCAAAATCACTCCCCGCTTAAGCGGAAAGTTTCTCTCTGCCTTTTGCGCGTCTGCGCGCTAAGACTTTGCGTCCGTTTTTTGTCGCCATGCGCTTACGGAAACCATGTTCCTTTGCGCGATGTCTTTTCTTTGGCTGATATGTTCTAAGCATAATCGCACCTCCTGTTTATTCCTCTTACTTCACAAGGAAACTTATTATACATTACATAGGTACACCCTGTCAACTGAAAAAAGATTGATTTTAAGATACTCTCTTCCCTCTGGCCTGTGGGGGTGAACTGGGTTTAACCCCAGAGCCCATTGTACTTGCTAAAATGCACAACGGCATTGACAGTTCGCCCGGGCAAAATCAGCGGATGCACGATGCGCGCCCCTACCGTGGTGCATCAACACCGTAGAAGCGCGCATCGCGCATTCGGATATTTTCCAATTTTACATCATAGCTTACGCACGTTTGACGATATCTCCGACAGTGCTTTTGACGCTTCCATGTCATACGCGTGCGTTCTTGCCATGTCACCGAGGGAGAGCATCCCGACCAGCCTCCCATCCTGCACAACGGGCAGCCGTCGGACTTGACCCACTGACATCTGCCGCGCGGCTTCTCGTACGTCATCAGTTGGACTCACAGTCAGCACGCTTCTGGACATAATTTCGCGCACGGGGGTTGTCTCCGGGTCATTTTCCGTCGCGATGCATCGCAGGACGATATCCCGATCCGTCACGATGCCTTTTAACTGCCCGTCATCACTGCACACGGGCACAGAACCTATGTTGTGCCTGAAGAACATCCTCGCCGCCTGGGATGCCGGTTCTTCCGGCGATATTGAAACCACGCTGTCACTCATTAATTCCGATACTAGCATTTTGAACCCTCCGTCATCATATATGTATCAAAATTATTGACAATCGCGAGGGATTTTATTCTATTTGGGGAGAGTTTTTCAAAATTATCATCGACTAAATTGGTCAAATATGGTATTGTGAAATTGATTTGTTTAGAAAAGTGCTTTACTAAGTAAAAACCACCCCGGCGGCTTCAACCACCGCCCCTCCAAGGAGGGGAATGAAGAGGAGTCGCGCCAAAATCCCTCTCCTGCCTCGCAGGGGCGGGGAACCTCATCCCCCCTTCGCGCATGAAAGGGAAAAGGGGGATTCCTACTGCCACACCCTCACAAATCTATAAGGAGGACGCATCATGTCAAACTACAGCCTGGAAATTAATAACCTGACCAAAAAATTCGGCAAATTGACTGCGCTGGACGATATCAGCCTGAATGTTGCCAGCGGTGAGGTGTTCGGCTATCTCGGCCCGAACGGCTCCGGCAAGACAACAACGATCCGAATATTGCTGGGGATTCTGAAAGCCACGAAAGGCAGCGCGAGTGTGTTCGGAATGAACGCGTGGCGCGATGCTGTGGACATCCACAAAAAAATCGCCTACGTGCCGGGTGACGTGAATCTGTGGCCCAACCTGACAGGCGGGGAGGTTATCGACTTGTTCGTCCGTTTGCGCGGTACACTTGACAAACAGCGGCGAGAGCGTTTGATCGAAATGTTCGACTTTGACCCCACAAAAAAGTGCCGGACGTATTCCAAAGGCAACCGGCAAAAAGTCGCTTTGATTGCGGCGTTCTCGTCTGACGCGGAGCTGTATATTTTAGACGAACCGACAAGCGGGCTAGATCCGCTGATGGGGCAGGTGTTCAAAGCATGTGTATTGGAAAAGAAGCGCAACGGCAGCGGTGTACTCCTCTCCAGTCATATTATGTCAGAGGTGGAGGAGCTTTGCGACAGAGTCGGGATCATCCGCCGCGGCAAACTGATCGATACAGGCACGATGGAAGAGCTGCGGCACATGATGCGTGTCACAATGAAGGTAGAGACGAACACCCCGCTCAATGGATTGGAGTTGATGGATGGTGTGCACGACATTGTATCGACCGGCAATGGCGCAGCATTCCAGGTCGATAACAACGCTGTCGGTGAAGTTGTGGCGTTTATCGCGACATTCGGCGTAAAAAAACTGGAAAGTATGCCGCCGGCGCTTGAAGATATATTTATGCGGCATTACGCGACAGACGGGGGTGCTTAACAATGCGCGGCGCGTTCTGTAACAGCGGGAAGCTGATTAAATTTATGCTCCGGCGGGAGCGGGTGAATGCAACACTGTGGCTTGGGACGCTTATCTTGTTCTCCGTGGCACTGGTTCCGGCAATGGCAGATATGTTTGACCCAGCCGCCAGACAGGCACTGGCGGAGACGCTGCAAAACCCGGCAATGATCGCGATGATGGGGCCGGTCTTCGGTGCGGACAATTATACTGCCGGGGCGATGTATTTTGGAACCATGTTCCTATGGATGGCCATCGCCGTTGCGGTGATAAACATTTTGCTAATTGTCCGCCACACACGGGCTGATGAAGAGAAAGGCCGGGCAGAAGTTGTAAGAAGCCTGCCCGTGGGACGAATGGCGATACTCAACGCCGCGATGATTCTGGCGTTTATAGTCAACGTAATCCTCGCTGCTTTCACCGGACTTGGAATCGCTGTGCTCGGCGTTGAGTGCATGGGTTTTGCCGCTTCGATGCTATACGGCGCAGCACTGGGTGTAGTCGGTATGTTTTTCGCGGCAGTGGCGGCGTTATTCTCACAGCTGTGCGCATCTTCACGCGGGGCGTTGGGATATTCAGGTGCGGCATTGGGTGTATTTTACTTCATGCGCGCCGCTGGGGACGTCAGCAATGAGGCATTTTCGCTACTGAGTCCGCTTGGTCTCGCGCAGAGAACCCAGGTTTACGTAGGCAATTATGTGTGGCCTGTTGTGATCTTGGTTTTAGCTTGCGCCATCATGACTGTTGCTGCCTATCGGCTGAATGCCCGGCGGGATATTGACCAGGGATTCATCGCGGCGCGGCCGGGGGCACGTGACGGCAGACTGAAGACTCCATTTGGATTCACATACAGATTGGTGCGCAATTCGCTCATCGCGTGGTTCATTATAATGTTACTGCTGGGCGCATCATACGGGTCTTTACTGGGCGACATTGAGACTTTTGTTGCCGAGAGTGAATTTTATCAGATGGTGATCGGCGCGAATGACGAGTTCACCACGGCAGAGATGTTTGTAACAATGGTAAACGCGATGGCGGCACTCACTTGCTTGGTTCCGGTTTTGATGGCCGTGTTAAAGCTCCGCACAGAGGAGAGAGAAGGCCGGGCAGAGCATCTCTTGACAAGATCGGTCAGCCGGATAAAGTACCTGTCCGCGTTCGCTGCGCCGGCGCTTGTGATGAGCGTGCTGTTCCAGCTCGCCACGGCAATTGGGCTGTACATATCAGCTGCTGCCGTTTTGGATGTGCCTGTCGCATTCGCGTTTCTTGTCAGGTCAAATTTAGTATACTTGCCCGCGTTGTGGATAACACTCGGCGTCGCGATATTTTTAATCGGCATATTGCCGCGTGCCACCGGTGCTGTGTGGGCGTATTTTGGTTTCTCGTTCTTCACCGCGTTTATGGGTCGCATGTTAAATCTGCCGGGATGGTTGGTGCGGCTGTCTCCATTTGGGTATATTCCGCAACTGCCGGTGGATGAAATCAGATATAGTGTATTACTGACACTGATTACCGTGGCGGCTGTGCTCACCGCCCTCGGATTTGTGTTCTATAAAAGACGGGATACTGTATTTTAGGGAA
>WQVW01000121.1 GCA_009785655.1 Oscillospiraceae bacterium
GTGGCAACCAGAAACATACCACCCGGAAATTCGACAATTTCGTATGGGGCTGCATCTTCATCGGTCACATCGTCTTTTATTGCCAATATGAAAATGTTTTTTCCTTCGTCCCATGCTATATTTGTATCTTCATGCCACAAAAAGCATGTGGGTTCGTATATGTGTTGCATAAGTAGATGATGGTGTTGTTTGACCCATGTAGAATCAAATCCATTATCACCAAAAAGTTCGTTAAGCGTCTTTGCTCCTGAGGAAACTGCACGGAATTTCGGGATTTCTATTAACCGCATGTTTTGTAATTTGCTCATTTAATAATCCCCTTTTCTAAAGTTTTGAAAAAACCTTTTTCAGCTCCCTTATATACTCAGGCGTGGTGCCGCAGCAGCCGCCTATTATTTTTTTGTTTGTTCCGATTTTCGCAAGCTTAGTCATCTGCTGCGCGAACTCAGCAGGGGTTAAATTGTACAAGCCCGTCACGGAATCCGGCAATCCTGCGTTTGGCTTGATGATCAGCGGGAGACTTGTCGACCCCGCGAGCCGCTCCACCGTTTCGTGCATCTCCGATGGGGCAAGTGAACAGTTGAGTCCGACGGCGGCAACGCCTAACCGCTCTGCCAGCGTCGCGAAATCTTCCGGCGTCACGCCTGTATACGTGCGTCCGTTTTTGCCGAACGTCATCATCGCAAGTACCGGTAATGCGGTGTTTTCAGTCACGGCGCGTATGGCTGTTTCCATTTCGTTCAAGTCACTCATGGTTTCGATTGCAACCGCGTCCGCTCCGGATTTTTCACCGAGTACCGCCTGTTCTTTGAAAAGCGCATATGCTTTATCCAGCGCAAGGTCGCCCAGAGGCTCCAGCAGGTAACCGACAGGCCCGATATCCAACACGACTTTCACGCTGTCCCCCGCCGCGCGCGTGGCCGCCGATACCGCGACAGGGATGATTTCTTCCGGTGAATATCCGGCGGATTTCAGCACCAGGGCATTTGCGCCGAAAGTGTTTGTGCAGATGATATCGCTGCCCGCCTCTATGTATAGCCTATGGACATCCTCCACGGTCTGCGGGGATGATATGTTCATCACATCAGGCCGCAAACCGGGTTTCAAGCCGCGGGATTGCAGCATGGTTCCCATCGCGCCGTCATAGAATAAAAAGCTGGAACGGTCAAACCACATGAATAAATCACTCCTCATAGAATTATCTTATAATAGTTTTTCAGAGAAGTAAAGACCGCGAATAAATAATAATTGAATTTGCCGATAAAATATGGTAAAATTTTATTAATACAGATTGAGGTGCGGAAAATCCGCCCTTGCTGAAAAAATATAACGCCCCGATGGGCGAATATTGCTTGACGAGGAGGTTTTATATATGGATAACTATATAGTAACAATCAGCCGTGAGTACGGCAGCGGAGGCAGACAAGTTGGAGAATTGCTGGCAAAAGAACTCGGCATTCCTTTCTATGACAGGGAGATACTGCAAATGTCCGCCGAAAAAAGCGGAATGAGTGCTGATTTCCTCGAAAAGCGCGATGAGGTTATTCAAAATACATTTCTGCACAACCTGATGCACGCGACGTATCCGAATATCGAGGCGTATTACGAGACACCGATCACAGATAAAGTGTTCCAAGCGCAATCGTCGGTGATCAGGGACATTGCCGCCCAGGGCAGCTGTGTGATTGTTGGAAGGTGTGCGGACTATGTTCTGCGTGACAATCCCTCACTGGTCACTGTCTTCGTCCGTGCGGCGCTTGAAGACAGGATCCGTCAGGCCACGGCGCATTATGATATGCCGCCGGACAAGGCCGCTGAAAGAATCAAAAAGATTGATAAACAGCGCGCGAACTATTATAAGTACTACACCACCCGTCAATGGGGCAGTATGAGCAATTTTGACCTGATTATCAACTCATCGTTCACCGGAATTGACGGTGCCGTCGCTGTGATAAAGACCATGCTTGAGGGTAAAAATACATAAAAAATCGGGTGGCATTACAGCCACCCGATTTTTCTCCGCTTCTCGCGCTTAAATGAGTCCTCAACGTGGACAAGTATGATATCGTCGCCTATTTTTTTTATGCACTCCCACGGGATCAGGTAGTCGTCCTCTCTGCCGAATACGCCGAAAAGCCTGCATGGCCCGGGGACAAGTATTGCGGCTAAATGCCCCTTTACAACATCTATGATGACATCATAAACAAATCCCAGCCTGAACCCGTTATGTATGTTGATGACCTCCTTGCAGCGGAGATCCACAAGCTTGCATTTCATTATATATTCAACCCCCTGTGGTTTATCATATTCAGATATGTCCCAAACAATGCTATCCATGGCAAAAAAGTACTTGACTTGGCGGTGGAAATGAGGTAATATGCTTTATGCGTCAAGTAATATTACTTTACGCAGCAGGGGGCGGATCATGGACGACAAAACGCTTTTTATGACAATGCTGCTGGATTTCTTCGGAGATATGCTGACAGAAAAGCAGCGCGAGTACTACGATCTGTATCATAACGAGGATATGTCCCTGTCTGAAATTGCTGAAAGAGCCGGGATTTCACGCCAGGGCGTATATGATATCGTTCTTCGCGCCGAAAAATCTCTTGTGGCGTTAGAAGAGAAGACTGGCATGGTTCGCAGATGGAATGAATTGCGAGACGGGCTCGCTGTTGCAGAGGGTTTGGCGAATAGTATATTAGAGAAATCAGACGGGGAATCGGCTGATTTGGCGCGTAAACTGGTTGTTACGCTGGAAGGACTGAAAGGTTAACCGGATGGCATTTGAAAGTTTATCAGATAAATTAAACGCCGCGTTTAAAAAACTGCGCGGCAAAGGCAGATTAAAAGAGGCCGACATCAAAGAGGCGATGCGCGAAGTGCGCCTCGCACTTTTAGAAGCAGACGTCGGCTATAAAGTGGTGCGAGATTTTATCAAAACCGTCAGTGAACGGGCATTGGGTGCCGATGTGCTTGAGAGCCTTACCCCGGCGCAGATGGTGATCAAAATAGTCAATGAAGAGCTGTGTAATCTAATGGGCGGAGAAAACGCGAAGATTACCATCTCATCAAAACCGCCGACGGTTGTTATGATGGTCGGTCTGCAAGGCGCGGGGAAGACGACGAATTCAGCGAAACTCGCAGCCCTGATGCGGCGGCAAAATGGCAAACGCCCGTTACTGGTCGCGTGCGATATCTATCGCCCCGCCGCGATAAAGCAGCTGCAAACAGTCGGCGCACAGCTGGACATCCCAGTGTTTGAGATGGGGACGGAAGACCCGGTCAAAATCGCCCAAGCGGCGATAGAGCACGCGAAAAAGCACGGGAATGACATGGTGTTCCTAGACACCGCTGGGCGACTGCATATTGATGACACGCTGATGGATGAACTCAAAGGCATCAAACAAGCGGTTGAGCCGACAGAGATTCTGCTGGTGATAGACGCGATGACCGGGCAAGATGCGGTAAACGCCGCCGCCGCGTTCAATGACGCGATTGGGATTGATGGTGTGATTCTTACAAAGCTTGATGGCGATGCTAGGGGCGGTGCGGCGTTATCCGTCAGGGCGGCCACCGGCAAACCGATAAAATTCGCTGGCACAGGCGAAAAGCTTGACCAGATTGAGCCGTTTCACCCAGATCGCATGGCCTCCCGTATCCTTGGCATGGGTGATGTACTGACACTGATTGAAAAAGCGGAAGAGGCTTTCGATGAGAAAAAGGCCCTTGAAATGGCCGAGAAGCTGAAGCAGAATAAGTTCACACTATCTGACTACTACGATCAGATGACGCAAATCAAATCGATGGGCAGTCTATCAGATATAGCGGGGATGCTGCCCGGCATGGATGCAAAAGCACTGGCAGGTGCGTCGATTGACGAGAATGTATTGACCAAAACCGAGGCAATTATCCTCTCCATGACACCGCATGAGCGGGAGAATCCGTCCGTGTTAAACTCAAGCCGCAAAAAACGCATCGCTGCTGGCAGCGGCATGGCTGTTGTCGATATTAATAGATTACTAAAACAGTTCGAGATGATGCAGACCATGACGAAGCAGATGGCCAAAGGTAAAATGCCAGCCATGTTCGGCGGCGGTGGGAAAAGAGGCAAAAAAGGCCTATTTGGCATGTAGGAGTGAACTGTTTCGTTCGTTGGAAACCCGCTACAGGGGGAGGCGTCCCCGACCTGCAATATGCAACACCTTGCAGGGGGTGATGGTAAGTCCCGCCGTAACACAATAGGCCTGTCGTACCACGGGCGGATTGCCATCCGCCCCTACAAATATAGTTAATCAAATTTTTGGAGGTAAATACAAATGGTAAAGATCAGACTTCGCAGAATGGGTGCAAAGAAGAACCCTTATTACAGAATAGTCGTGGCAGACTCTCGTTCTCCGCGTGATGGCAGATGTATTGAGGAGATCGGCACGTATGATCCGTTGAAAACGCCGTCTGAGACAACTGTCAACGCGGAGCGTGTAAAATACTGGATAGGCAACGGCGCACAGCCGACCGATACGGTCAGGGCGCTTCTGAAAAAAGCCGGCGCGCTTTAATAGCGAGAGGGCATGAAATGAAAGATTTGCTTTACTACATCGCGCAAAATCTTGTCGATAATCCGGATGACGTGACGGTTACAGAGCGTGAAGAGCCGAATGAAACGGTGTTTGAGTTGCGTGTCAACGCAGCGGATATGGGCAAAGTAATCGGCCGTGGCGGACGTATCGCTAAAGAAATCCGTGCATTGATGCGGTCAGTCGCGCAGCGGCAGGGCAAACGCATCAGCGTTGATATTGTTGACTGATGAATCTGCTTGAAGCCGGAAAAATCGTTAATACCCACGGAATCAAAGGTGAGGTGAGAATCCAGCCCTGGGCGGATTCTCCTGCGTTTTTGGCGGAGTTTGAGAGTCTGTATATCGACGGTGTCCCGCGGAAAGTTTTGTCATCTAGGGTGCATAAAAACTTTGTCATCGCAGCTTTCGATGGCGTTGTTGATATCAATGGTGCAATTGCGCTGAAGAACAAGACAGTCTCGATATCCAGGGATGACGTAGCACTGGAAGAGGGGCGGCACTTTGTTGCCGATCTTATCGGACTTGCGGCGATTGACGCAGAATCAGGCGAGGAGCTTGGCGTTGTGCAAGATATTTTGGAACGCCCGGCAAACAATGTATATGTGATAAAGGGCGTGCGAGAGATTCTCATTCCTGCGGTGCCCGAATTTGTCGATGAAATCAACGTGGAGGCGGGATACATAAAATTCCGGCTGATTGAGGGGCTGTAGATGCGAATAGATATTATGACGCTGTTCCCCGACGTTGTCGGGGACATGTTGTGTGAGAGCATATTAGGCAGGGCGCAAGAGCGCGGATATATCCGTATTGAGTGCCATCAGATACGCGACTACACCACAAATAAGCAAAAGCAGGTAGACGACTATCCATACGGCGGCGGGCGCGGCTGTGTCATGCTGGCGCAGCCGCTTTACGATTGCTGGAAGCATATTTGTGACGAAGCCGGGCGCAAAATTCACACGATCTATATGTCGCCATGCGGCAATGTGTTCAACCAACACCGTGCACGGGAGCTTCAGCGGGAACATGA
>WQVW01000122.1 GCA_009785655.1 Oscillospiraceae bacterium
GCGGCCAAAAATCGCAATAATCAATTCATCATCCAACCTGGCCGTCTGTTTCAGCCATCTGGACGACATCGCAAAATTCGCAGCTAAAGAAATTTACAAAGCCGGCGGCATATCCTTTGAGATTCGCACAGTTGCCCCGGCCGACTTCCTCTATGGCGGCCACAGTGGAGGGTTTATTTTAGGCAGCCGCGATCTTATCACAAACGAAATTGAATCCGCGGTGGAAGGGCCGCAGTTAGACGGTATGATATGCCTTGCTTCCTGCGACAAAACGCTTCCCGGACAGTTGATGGCCGCCGCGCGTATGAACATTCCAACCATTGTCGTCTGCTGCGGATATCAGCCGTGCGGCACTTACAAGGGCGAGCATTTTGATATCGAAGATCTGTATCAGGCATATGGTCACTATCAAATGGGCAAGCTGACGGATGAAGAGATCAATGAAATGAGCGAAGCCGCCATCAAAGGCCCCGGTGTTTGCCAGGGGATTGGCACCGCCAACACCATGCATATGGCGTGTGAGGCACTTGGTTTCTCCTTGCCCGGCACCACGCCGATTCTGGCCAACAGCCCGCAGATGTGGGAGGCTGTTTCGGCTTCATGTAAGCGTATAATCGAAATGGTTGATCAGGACATTAAGCCGCGGGATCTGTTGACGCCGGAGAATTTTGAAAACTGCGTCAAGACGATATTGACCGTTTCCGGTTCCACAAACTGCATTAAGCACTTCCAAGCCGTTGCGGTAGAAGGAAAAACAGACATAGATGTGTTCGATATGATCGACAGGTTCGGGGACGAAATCCCACTGCTTGTCGGAATACGGCCGAACGGGAGTCATAATATCGACGACCTTGAAGCGGCTGGCGGCACGATGGGTGTGTTGAAAAGCCTGCAAAGCAAACTTCAGCTGGACGCGAAAAATGTAAACGGAAAAACCCTCCGCGAAAACTTGGAAACTGCGGAGATAAAAGACGCAGAGGTGATCAGGCCGATCGACAATCCGTTCAACACAAGGCCGTCAATAATCCTCGCGAAAGGCAACTTGGCGAGAGATTGCGGCATAATAAAACTGCAAGTCAATGATGAGTACAAGCCCAGTTACTTCAAAGGCCCGGCGAAGGTATTTACCGATATTAAAGAGGCCAGCAACGCGGTACGTGACGGCAAAATCGTCAAAGGCGACGTGGTGGTCATGTGCGGATTCGGTGTTCGTGGTACACCTGGTATGGGTGCGACCGGCGGAATTATATTCGAGCTGGACGGCATGGGACTGGGCAGTGATGTTGCGATTGTAACTGACGGTCACGCTTCGGGGCTGTGCAACCTCGCACTGATGGTTATTGACGTCACGCCGGAAGCGGCGACAGGCGGTGAAATCGGGCTTGTCCGCGATGGAGATATCATTACAATCGATGCACTGAATCGCTTACTGCATGTCGATGTCTCTGACGAAGAATTTGAAGAGCGTCGCAAAACAGCACCGAACTACTACAAAAAAGAAGAAGGCTGGCTGAAAATAGTCCAAGAACGCGCAAGACCGCTGGACGAGGGCGCAGTGCTGATATAAACAGATAATACAAATAAGACAAAACAGCGGGTAGGTTCAAACTCCTACCCGCTGTTTTGTCATGTATTCAGTGAATTGCATTGGTCATGCTGGTCTCTTTCGTAGGGGCGAATATTATTCGCCCGCAAAACACAACAAGAAACAGCGGACGAACATTACATGTCGCTGATATATTTCTCCGCCTGTACTGCCGCGATTGCGCCGTCAGCGGCGGCGGTGATGACTTGGCGCAGACTTTTCACGCGGATATCGCCCGCAGCAAACACGCCGGGGATATTGGTTCGCATATCCTCGTCAGTGCGGATATAACCGTTTTCCAGCGGAAGCACGTCCTTGAACAGCGCTGAATTCGGCAGAAGCCCCAGATATCCGAAAAGGCCGAAAACCTTATCGTTCTCATCGGCATGAATGTCGGTGAGCACATCGGTCTTGACATTGCGGATGGTCATTGTATTCAGCACACCGTTGCCGTCAACACTTTCAATGACGCTGTCCCAAATAAATTTGATTTTTTCGTTGGCAAACGCTTTTTCCTGTATTGATTTTGCGGCCCTTAACTTGTCCCGGCGATGGATGACCGTTACGCTTCTGGCGAATTTGGTGAGGTAAATCGCCTCTTCAACCGCCGCATCCCCGCCACCGACCACGAAAACTTCCTTATTGCGAAAGAAATTCGCATCACACGTGGCGCAGTATGAAATGCCTCTGCCGACAAATGCTGCTTCGTTCTTGCACCCGATTGGACGTGGGTGCGCACCGGCGGCGATGATTACTGTTTTCGAGCTGATCTCATCCCCAGCGCATGTGACTGTTTTCACATGCCCAGTGAGTGCCACGGACTCCACCGTGCCGTATACACGCTCCGCCCCGAACCGTGCGGCTTGTTCCGCCTTGCGTGATATAAGCGTCTGGCCTGATTCATCTTCAAGCATCCCGCCGGGGTAGTTTTCTATTTCACTGGTGGCCGCGATTTGCCCGCCGTCGGCCGCTTTTTCGATCAACAGCGTTTTAAGCCGGGCACGCCCCGCGTATATCGCCGCACTGAGTCCGGCGGGGCCCGCGCCGATGATAATAACGTCGTACATCACTTTCTCCTTTGCGTTTATTTTGACCGCAGATAATGCTTATTAGTGGGTGCTGCTACAAGGCTTTTCGCATAACAATCTTACCATCGTGTTCAGAGTGCTTTATAAAGCCGCATTTTTCATACATTGCGAGTGGTCCTCTATATCCGTCATCTATAAAGTTATCGTTGGTATAACCCTCGACAAAATCAAAACCATCGTCAGCCGCGTCTTTGCAAACGTGCGCTAACATTTGTGTGGCTACACCTTTTCTTTTTGTTTCCGGGGCAATCACGAAACAAAATATGGACTTAACCATGCTACCGGAATCGCATTTTTCGATTTGCCATCCCCACGAACGAAACACTTCGACCCCTTTTTTACAATCCGCAGTGGCGTTACACCAGCCGATAACTTTGCCATCATCGAACGCGAGATAGCCTTGCAATTTACCGTCTTTTATATATTGAACGGCTTTTGTCCGCCTCTCTTCTGCCGTCGAATACCAATGGTCGTCATCACCGAAATAGGTGTCGTCGCTGCGCCAAGACACACAGTAGCATTTATGCCCGTAGGTATCATTATGTTGTGTTGTGTCAAAAAAACAGGCGTATTCTTCCGCAAGGTCAGGCGTTAATTTACGGATTTCTATATTCATTACATACCCCCGATAATATAAATTTTCTATCCCAAAACAAAACACCCGGCCCTGCGGGGCCACCCTCTTTGCTAAAGAAGGCAAGGGTTGATCGTACATTTTTCCCCGCCCTCTTTTGTAAAGAGGGTGCCGCCCGCAGGCGGCGGGTGTTTTGTCCCTCATCTAATATAAAGTCACTCTACTTTGATTTCTTCGTAATTTCTATGTACCCTTCCGTTGCGTTGACAAGCACCATGTCGCCCGTTTCGATTATTTCCATCGGGTCGCGCTCGAAATCTGTCATCGATGGTGTGTGTGCTTGCAATGCCAGCAATACTGTCAGCGGCGTTGCGTGATTGTACACGAACGCGGCGGGAGGATTCGGACCGAGTCCGTATGCCATAAATCCGCCGGAGCCGCGTGGGGAGGGGAACACAAGGACTTTGCCGCCATACGGCACTTTAAACAGCGGGTGCCGCCGCTCAACCGTATAGCCGTTCATCGTATCAATGTTGGCAAAACCCTGAAGCGGTTTTGGCGAGACAAGTGCCTCCGCCTCAACGCAACCGGGGTATACACAGCGGCCTTTGATTCTGATTTTATCTGCCATTGCCATTTACCTCCATTCTCCGCGCCATCTGCCTGTCAGCGCGGCATCAATACAATCATCCTGGCTGCCGTAGGCCATCTGTAAGCGATTGTCATCATCCGGATAGCAGCCTGTCAAGTACATCGCCTGTTTAGCGGAATCCACGGCGATGCAGGAAACGCCAGCTGGCAGAGATCCCATCGCTGCGGGGCATGTGCCGGTGGTTAAAACAATGCCGGATTTTTCAAAAATGTCCACATATCCCTGTTCTTTCGCCGCGGCGTATAGCCAAGGTGCGGTGGCAAGCCATACGGGCACTTTGCATTTTTTGCCGTCAACCTTGTGTGCGATTTGCATCAGATCAACGATATTCAAGTGCGGACAGCCCAAGTAAACCATGTCTATCACATCGGTTGTACGGAAGTTCAGCAGATCATACGTGTCACGTAAGACCTTGTTGTCGATCATCACTTGTTTTTGGAAAGCTTTGCCGCCGGTCGCGTGTTCGATTGTCGGTGCTTCCGGCGTCATGCCGGGCAGATGATACATTCTGACAGCCCCGCCGGTGGCGATGGCGGAGTTGAATTTTTCATACTGCGTCGTTGTCGGGCGAGAGGTGCCGGTTACGACAGGCACATTAACCGTCACAGCTTCGCCTATCGCGAATCCGTATACGTCCCACTCTAGATCTGTTTGAATCAGCCTGTCAGTCTCAACTAAAATCGTGCCGAGGCGGTTTTCGGTAATATGCATGTCGTAGTACGGCGCTTTACCGAGAATGCATGTGGCGAACGTACCGTCAAAGTTCGTCCGTGCACCAAGTGTTGCGTTGCAGTACGGCATTTGTGAACTTTCAAACCAAGAGCAATGCTGTCCAACGCTCGGAAAATACGACATAACGAGGTAATTTGCACATGAATGGGTGGTGATAAGCCCCATTTTTTTCATGATCGAGAGTTCTTCTTCATGCAGAGATTGTTTGTGGTGTGCTGGATTTGAAAACATCGTGCTTGAGTCACCGCGTACGCAGGAGTGACAATGTTCCCATCCGTGAACGGGTGCAAATTCCGGGAAAGGGGATTTGTTCGCGAATGTGGGGATTTTGAATCTGCCGCCGTTTTCAGCAAATTCGCGCAATTCGTCTATCGTGATTTGATAGTGCTGGGACAGGGCAAGGCCGGGCGAATGCATGTCTCCGGTGCCATCGAGGTCTACAAGTCTTGAGGCACCGGCGATCTCCGCCATTTCGACGACGTATTGCATACAGACTTGCTTTAATCGCCCATCTTCGCCTTGAAGCGTTCGTTTTTCTTCATCAGTCAGCTTAAGCATATAACGATTCCTTTCAAATATTATATTAAAACCGCCATGCGGCGTGTTGAAGCGCCACGGCTTAAAATATTAAGCACGTGCAACGATAAGCGGCACATGCGATTTTGAATAATTCTTGCAAAAAAACAATCGCTGGGATAAAATAAAAGCAATTATTTTCAGAGGTGAAATACTGTTGAATATATTCCAATTGACATGTTTTGTGACGCTGACAAGCGCGTCCACTTTCCACGAGGCCGCAGAACGGCTTTATATATCGCAATCATCTTTCTCCAACAACATCCAAGCGATCGAACGGGAACTGCAAACCAGTCTGGTTTTGCGTGGGGCGAAATCGTTGTCACTCACTGACGCGGGGCGCGAATTTCTGATCTATGCGGAAAAGATCGTCAGCGAATATGAGAGTATGACGGA